>JAITED010000182.1 GCA_031282235.1 Propionibacteriaceae bacterium
TGTTGAGTGGGTTGTTTTAACAACCCAGGAGCACAATGATTGAGACGAGAGACGTGGAAACATGTTTCCACGTCCGAATCGATTGAGTTTGTTGAGTGGGTTGTTTTAACAACCCAGGAGCACAATGATTGAGACGAGAGACGTGGAAACATGTTTCAACGTCCGAGTCGATTGAGTTTGTTGAAATGGGTTGTTTTATTAAAACAACCCATAAGCACGCTAGGTAGGAGGGCCCAAAGGTGACGCTCTACGATACGATATTCACCCGGCGCAGCGTGCGCCAATACGACGTAGCGCCGCTTTCTGAAACCATGCTTGAGCAGATACGACAGCACCTTGCAGGTTTAGTGCAGTTGCCGGGGCAGGCCGCGAGGTTTGAGGTGGTCGGCAGGGACAAACTCAAAGGCGGCTTTGCGCCGTATGCGATTTTGGCGTATGCCGCAGAAAGTGAAGCGGCGTGTATAAACATTGGTTATACGCTGCAAGGCGTTGACCTGTGGTTGCAAGACCAAGGTTTGGGGAGTGTGTGGTGCGGCATGGCAACGCCGCTTGAAAAGCGGGCTGACTACCGCATTCTGCTGGGGTTTGGCCCCACAAACGTGCCACCCAGAAGTAGCGAGACTGACTTCAAGCGTAAAAAAATCACCGAGATTAGCAACGCAGACAACCCGGTTGCGCGGGCGGCGCGGCTCGCCCCATCTGCGGTGAATCTGCAACCTTGGCTGTTGACTTTTTCGGAAGGACGCATCGCAGTGCAGGTTAATGTACGCGGTTTCGGCAGAGTGATTCCGGGCAAAATGTGGCTGTTCGACATCGGTATCGTGACAAAATACATCGAACTAGCTCTCGCACAAGAGGGGAACGCCGTAAAAGACCTAGTGATTAGTGGGACCGGCAAAGATATAGCAATAGCTATCAACTATTGAGCTCGATAGTTTAGTTTGACGGGCGTGCGCTCACGTATGGGATAACCTAACTGTGACCAGTGGGCGTTAGGAGAGCGCTATCCCCAACTCAGCGGCGAGCCGTTCCACATGACCGGTGGCGCGCACGTTATACCAAGCCCGCTCGATAGTGCCCACTCCGGCGGCGTCCACGTTCACTAAGAAAGTGGAGCGTATGAGGGTTTCCAGACGCTTGCCATATAACACTTTTTCACCCCAAGCGCCGTATGCCTGAATCACTTTGCGCTCGGGGTCGGAGAGCAGCGTGACGGTGAGGTGCTCGTTGGAACGAAAACGGGCGATTTTTTCTGGTGCGTCCGGCGAAATGCCGATTACGGAGTATCCGGCGTCACGAAAAGCAGCCAGATGCGCAGTGAAATCAATCGCCTCCAAAGTGCAGCCGGGGGTGAGGGCGGCGGGGTAAAAATAGACAATAACCAAGCCAGAGGCGTATTCAGCCAGACTAACGATGTTGCCGTCCGCATCGGGGAGCGAAAAAGCGGGGGCGGGACTACCATGTTCGAGTTGTGCCATACCCCCAGATTACGCCGTTTCATAATAGGCTTATGCTGTAGTCCAAACGAGTAGTAAACCTGAGCGTACCTAAACCGTACCCAAACGTTTGACCAGGAGGTTCCCCATGAGTGAGCGCGATTCAGACCAAACAGCACAACTCAAGGCCAACATCGATGCTGCCCGCATCCGCCTAGCGCAAGGCGTGCAGGGGTTGGTGTCCGAGGTGCATCCGGCGGCCATCAAAAACACCACCGCCGATGCGGTGAAAGCAGGCATTGATGCGCGCGTCACCAAAGCGAAAGCCCTAGTGGTTGACGATGCCGGCATCCGCTGGGATCGTATCGGCACCGCAGCCATAGTGGCCGTCGGCGCGTTCGCCGTCTTTGCAGTGCTCAAGCTTTTCGTGCGCGCCCTACGCCGCAGCTGACGCGATACGCTACGTGCGGCGCATGCCCGATTTCCCCTCCGGCGCGCCGCACGATAGAGTATTTCACGCCTTATGCACCACTAGCTCAACTGGCAGAGCAATTGACTCTTAATCAATGGGTTCAGGGTTCGAGTCCCTGGTGGTGTACCACTCTGGGGTCAAAACCCCTGAACCTGCGGATTCCACTGCGTCTCACCTATCGGGAAGATTACTCCACGGATACTACTAGGTCGGTGTAGTGGTCTAGGTTTGATTCTTCGGGCTCGGGGGTGTCCCACTCCAGCGGGAGCGGGTCGGCGTGATGTAGTGCGGGGTCATCAATCTCGAAAGAACGCACGGGGCCGATGCCGGTGTCGCGGTTCTCGAAACGTACCGTCACTACGGTGTCTCCGGAACCCCACACCCAACCGCGCCCCAATGTGTCGTGGATGATGTCATCGCCGGGGTGCCAACTGGCGTGGATGTGGCGGGCGCTGCGGGAGGCGGGAGCGGCTAGGCGCACCTCCTCAGTGATACGGCCTGCGTCCTCGTCGAACAACTCCTCTTGCGCGGCTTGAGTGAAGTTGGCGGTTCCCACCCCCAGCAGCCGCACCCCCTGCGGAGTATCCAAGCCGCGTAACAAATCTTGCGCTACATGCGCGATACGCTCTGCGCGGTCAGTGGCTCCTGACAAGGTACGCGAGCGGGTGTAGGTGGTGAAATCGGGCAGGCGCACCTTTATGGTGACGGTACGCGCGAACACTTTGTGCTTCGCCAACTGCCGCGCTACCACCACCGAATCAGAAGCGATGATACGTTCCAACTCGGCGCGGTCGGTGATGTCGGTGGCGAACGTATCTTCCATAGAGATGGATTTCGCTTCGCGGTACGGCTCCACCACGCGGTCGTCGCGCGCGAACGCTATTCGCTTCAACCAATCGGCAGCGCGGATGCCGAACTCATGCACCAACTCGGTTCTGCTGGCAGTTTGTAGGTCAGCGACATTGCGTATCCCCAACAGCGCTAACCGTTCCATGGTCGCCGGGCCGATGCCGGGGAGAGCGCGCACCGCCAGCGGCGTAATCAACTCCACCTCGGTGCCCGGCACGACTATCAACTGGCCGTCCGGTTTCGCGGTCTCGGAGGCGATTTTCGCTATCGACTTCGCCGTAGCTACCCCCACTGACGCGGTGAGCCCGGCGGTACGTTTATGCAGCTCAGCGCGCAATTCAGTGACCAACTTCTCGACTGCGCCGATGTCAGAACAGTCGATACCCCCAGCCGCCAAATCGACGTAGGCCTCATCCAGACTCAGCGGTTCGATGAGCGGCGAGAGTTCCCGCAACAACCGCATCACGATACGGCTGGACTGCCGATACGCCTGAAAGCGGCCAGATAGCACCGCTGCCATCGGCGCTTTAGCTCTGGCATCCACCATGCGCATCGCGGAATGCACCCCGAACACTCGCGCCTCATAGCTGGCAGTGGAGACCACGCCGCGCCCGCCGATGCCCCCCACGATTACCGGTTTACCACGCAAACTGGGTTTATCGCGCTGCTCGACCGATGCGAAGAACGCATCTAGGTCAAGGTGCAGGATGGAGGCTTCTTCGCGCATGGTTCAGACCGTAGGAATACGTTCGTAGCGCACGAACGCGAACCCGTCATGTGGCTCCCGCCACACCTCAATCCAGTGACCCGGGTCAATCTCGGGGAAAAACGTATCTCCGGCGGGGGTAGCGTCCACCTCCGTGATGTAAAGGTCAGTGAGCATCGACCAACTGGCGCGAAACATCTCGCCACCGCCGATGACAAACACTTTCGCGGGCAGAACTTTCCCTATCGCTAAGCTGGTCGCCAGCACATGCGGCAGATTGGGTTCCCAAATCAGCTTCGGAGTTCCGCCCTCCGGGAACTGCTCCGGTCGCGGTGCCGACGAAACCACTACGCTGATGCGCCCCTCCAACGGTCGCCCAATCGACTCAAAGGTGCGCCGCCCCATCACCAACAGCCCACCCATAGTCACCCGCTTGAAATGCGCCAAATCTTCTGGGATGTGCCAAGGCATAACCCCGTTCGCCCCGATAACACCGTTGCGCGCCACCGCAGCAATACCTATCAACCGGAACGTCGTCATATCCTCCCAGGCTTTCAAGCCCTTCGCTACTGTCATCCCCAACCCTCCTGTATATCTAGGGACTATACGGCTATCGGGGCTTTGATGGCGGGCCAGGGGTTGTAGCCCACCACTTCGATATCGGATAGCTCGAATTGGTCTATTTCTTGCACTGCGGGGTTCAGTTTTAGGGTGGGCAGTTCGCGGGGTGTGCGGCGCAACTGTTCCTCCACTTGGGTTTGGTGGTTGTCGTAGATGTGGACATCTCCGAAAGTGTGGACGAACTCGCCAACATTTAGCCCGGTGACTTGCGCCACCATGTGCGTCAACAGTGCATACGATGCGATGTTGAACGGCACCCCTAGGAACAGGTCTGCGGAGCGTTGATACAACTGACACGACAGCGTGCCCGGCTCCCCCGGCTTCTCACTAGGCGTTACGTAGAACTGGAACAAGGCGTGGCAGGGCGGCAGCGCCATCTGCTCCACCATGCCGGGGTTCCAAGCGCAAACGATGTGCCGCCTAGAATCGGGGTTAGCGCGCAGTGATTCGATAACAACCTTGATTTGGTCTACATGTTGCCCCGACGGCGCAGGCCAAGAACGCCACTGATACCCATACACCGGCCCCAAATCGCCGTTCGCATCAGCCCACTCGTCCCAGATGGTGATGTTGTTCTCATGCAGCCATGCAATGTTGGTGTCGCCGCGCAAGAACCACAACAGTTCACCAAACACGCTTCGGGTGTGCACTTTCTTTGTGGTGAGCAGCGGGAACCCCTGCGAGAGGTCAAAACGGGTTTGATAACCAAATACGCTAGTAGTTCCGGTGCCAGTACGGTCGGATTTATGCACCCCGTGGTCGCGCACATGGCGCAACAGTTCAAGATACTGTTTCACAGCGCACCTCCCAAAACTTGCCCTGAAATGACGGGCTGAGAGAGTAACTCAGCCAGGGTGGGAATCATGGCGCGGATGGCTTTACCGCGGTGCGAGATGGCGTCTTTTTCAGCAGCTGATAGTTCACCGTTGGTGCGGCGGGGCGCTCCGGGCGGCAGCGGCGGCTGGTCATCGGACTCAAAGATAGGGTCGTAACCGAAACCGTTCGCGCCCCGCGGCGCATACGTCAACTGACCGGGCATCTCGCCCCTAGTGGTCGTCTCAAACCCATCCGGGGTGACCAGCGCTAATACGGAAACGAACTTCGCGCTGCGGAGCGGTGGTTCCACATCAGAGATTTGGCGCAACACTAACTCCAAGTTGGCGGTGTCGTCATGGTCTGCGCCTGCCCAGCGCGACGAGCGCACCCCGGGCATATCCCCCAGCGCGGCGACGCAGAGACCGGAGTCATCCGCTAGCGTGATTAACCCGGTGGCGGCGGCTCCGGCGCGCGCCTTGATGAGCGCGTTGCCCTCAAACGTCCACTCCGTCTCGGCGGGTTCTGGGTACGCGCTCACATCAGCACCCCCCAGCACCTGCACCCCCGCTAGCCCAACCTCGGCAAGAATCCGGGTCAACTCCTTGAGCTTTTTAGCGTTATTAGTAGCCAGATAGATTTTCACAGCCCCAACACCTCGCGCTGCATCTTCGTAATATCGGCACAACCGGCCTGCCCCAAATCCAGCAGTTGATTCAGCAAATCCCGGTCGAACGGCTCCCCCTCGGCGGTGCCCTGCACCTCAATCAGTTTGCCCGACCCAGTACACACGATGTTCATATCCACCTCAGCCGTGGAGTCCTCGTCGTATGCTAAATCGAGCAGCGGCACCCCATTTACGATGCCCACCGAGATGGCGGCCACCGAATCAATGAGCGGTTCGCCCACCAGCGCCCCCCGGCTGCGCAGCCAAGCCACCGCGTCGTACAGTGCGATATACGCGCCAGTGATGGATGCCGTGCGCGTGCCGCCATCGGCCTGCAGCACATCGCAGTCAATCTGGATGGTGTTCTCGCCCAGCGCCGCGTAGTTGATGATGGCGCGCAGTGAGCGCCCCACTAGGCGGCTAATCTCGTGGGTGCGCCCTCCTACCTTGCCTTTGCGGCTTTCGCGGTCGTTGCGGGTGTTGGTCGCCCGGGGCAGCATCTCGTATTCCCCGGTGACCCAGCCTAATCCGGAGCCTTTGCGCCACCTGGGCACTCCAATCTCAACAGAGGCGGCAACCAGCACCCGGGTGCGCCCAAACTCAACCAAGCACGACCCCTCGGCGTGATCCAACCACCCACGGCTGAACCTCACTTCCCGAAGCTGGTCTGCGGTTCTTCCATCACTACGTATTGACATGTTTCCAGATTACCGCCCGCCACTGACAAAAATTGGAACCCTCCCCGCTCCCACGCATCACCAGAGTGTAAACCTGAGCTGGCGACATGTTTGGCGTATATCTGGCGCCGCCGCGCTGAGCGCGATAGGCTACCTGCGTGGCGCGAACCAGCAACACCGTATATATCTCCCGGCTCCAGGGCTTGCCGGTGCTTGACGCTACCGGAGATGCTGTGGGCACAGTGCGCGACGTGGTGGTGCAGACCCCCCGTATAGCTACCGCTCCAGCAGTAAAAGGGCTAGTCATAGAGGCTTTTGGGAGGAAACGTATCTTTCACCCCATGGATAGGGTGCACGCCATCGACCCCGGTCAAGTGGCGATACGCGGCGTCATCGACACCCGCACTTTCACCCGCCGCCCCTCCGAGACGCTGGTGTTCGGCGACCTGTTCGATTTGATTCTGCACGTCAACCCCGACGGCCCCGAAGTGGTGTTCGACGTAGCGATGAGCGAGGACATGGGACGGGTGTGGCGGCTCTCTGAGTTCGCGCTGCAACGCTCCTCCGGCGGCTTTTTGGGGCTGGGCTCTAAACGCCACGTCCGCACCCTGCCGTGGGACAAGGTGGCCGCGCACCTAGTGGGAGCGGAACAGGGCACGGCTATCACCGTCGCTGAACTGGCAGAGATGAACCCCGCCGACGTGGCGCGCGAACTGCACGACATGGAACCGGAGCGGCGTATTGAAGTGGCTTCGGCGTTGGACGACGAACAGTTGGCCGATGCGGTGCAGGAGTTGCCCGAGGATGAACAGGTTGATCTCATCGGCGCGTTGGAGCCGGAGCGTGCCGCCGATGTGCTGGAAACTATGGATCCAGACGACGCCGCCGACCTCATCTCCGACCTGCCCAACGCGCTCGCCGAGGATCTGCTCACCCGCATGGAGCCGCAGGAGGCAGCAGACGTTCGTACCCTGCTCAGCTACGGGGAACTCACCGCTGGCGGCATGATGACCCCGGAGCCGGTGATTATCGGCCCCGACGGCACAGTGGCCGAGGCGCTGGCGATGCTCCGGCAAGAGGAAGTCACCCCGGCGCTGGCGTCGATGGTGTTCATCTGCCGCCCGCCGCTCGACACCCCCTCCGGGCGCTACATCGGTGCCGTACACATTCAGCGCCTGTTACGCGAACCGCCTAGTTTGATGGCCTCCAAGTTGATTGATGACGATTTACACCCGCTGCCGCCGGGCGCCGACGTGCACAGCGTATCGCGCTACTTTGCGACGTATAACCTAGTGGTAGCGCCAGTGGTCAACGATGCAGGGCAGCTAATCGGTGCCGTCACCGTAGACGATGTGGTAGACCATATCCTCCCCCACGACTGGCGGGGGCGGCAGTTAGATGGCGCTTAGATGGCAGGCAGTTGGGGGCTAGAATTATGGGTTGGTGACGCACCGTCCCGCAGGTGTCGCAGCAGCGAGAATTAAGGAAAATGACGCATGAAAGCAGGTGAGCGATGGCCGAGACTAAGCTCCATTCCAACGAGCGGCTGGATACCCCTGGTCGCCTGCGAGGTTGGCGGCCCGGCGGCGTAGACGGTGACGCTTTTGGGCGTTTCTCCGAGTTGGTGGCCCGAGTGATGGGGTCGCCAGGGTTCATCATCTGGATGAGCATATTTATTGTCGTCTGGATCGTGCTCAACTCCACGGTGCTCACCCTTGACCCAGCACCCAGTTTCATCATGTTGACGCTGCTGCTTTCCGTAGAAGCAGCGTACTCGGCTCCGCTGATCCTGCTGGCTCAATCGCGTCAAGAGCAGCGCGACCGGGCAGCGGCAGCAGAAGACCGTCGGGTGGCCGCGCAATCTAGGGCTGACACCGATTATC
>JAITED010000010.1 GCA_031282235.1 Propionibacteriaceae bacterium
TGTATCTGCTAGCCCAATAACAACCATAGTTTCGTCACAGAGTGCAGATAGAGATTAGGACTGCGGCTCGGCTAATATCCACACTGGACTGGCCTTTATGCCCCGATTGATAATCAGCCCGTCTCGACGCAGCTTCGTCAACAGATTCGCCACCTTACGCATTCGTTGGGTTTCGTCGGCTATTTCGGCTAAATCAGACTCAAGCAGCAGATTGATTTCTTTACGGGTAGCGGAACCTGTTGCCGCTATGTGGTCTATAACCATCCGTATCAATCGTTCTTCGTTGTCGCGTGTTTTTACAATCGCTTTCGGAACGGTTGCCCCTCCGACAAGCGACGTAACCCGCAAATGGGGTTTGCGGCCCTCGATTAACCCAGCCCGCCGCAATCTGCGCGTTGTCTTTTCCGGGATTGGTAGGCCTTTCTGCACCCCATCCAATGCGAGTACGTCTGCCAGCGGTAGGTCAGTGCGGCTCATCAGCAGGTTAGTGTATGCCTCGTCAACCACCGCCCCGTGAATCGTCAACTTCACTTGAGTTGGCTCTGATAAGTCGTAGTCTGGCAGCGGTAGGAACCGTTGCGCCTGTCGGTTGTGCATATCAAAAATGCCGTAACCGAGCGTATCAATCATGCCCAATTCGACCATCGCCTGCGCCAACATCGCGTTCCGGTATCGGGTCGGTGACCTGCCGCCAGTTACGTATTCCGCTGGGGTGCCGTCGAAAAAACCGCCCTCATTGGTTATTACCAGACGGTCAGGGTATTCCTGCACCAGCACTCGCCCCATACGCGATAGGTCTTGATGGGCTATAGCGTTATGAATTGCCTCCAAAACCATCCGCTCGTCATACTTCGATACTTCCACTTGCAGTAACGTGCCCGGTCTTACTAGTCGTAGCTGTACGTTTCTGATTCGGTGCCACAGTGCTGTTGTCGACAACAAGAACGGCGTGGAGAAGTGTTCGTAAGCTCTCTCCGGGCCGATTAGGCTCCACGTCAACTGCGCCGGGTGCGGCATCAGTTTCCCCGCAGATTCTGCTCGTCCGGCCAGCAACAGCCCTGCTCGGGTCACTTCACCGCTTAAAGTCAGCCTGGCTCGGTCGGTGAATGCCACTAACGGCCAACTCTCCACCTCAGCCAGCGTGAACCTGCTCGGATACTTCTGTGCGAATGCCCGTCGCGCTTGGTATAACGCTTCTGAATCAAAGTCGGCTAGCGTGGCCCCTGGTACTATCCCTGCAGACCAGTCCGTAGCCAGCGATTGGCGACGGATTTCGTCTTGCTTGTCTAAACCTAATGATGTCAACGACTCCCCGGCGCGCGCGTAATAGTGACCGTGAACAGAGATTGGCATCCCAGCCGGGGCAGGCGGCACTTCCATCATCACTACCCTGCCGTTGGGGTGTGAAACCTCGCGGATTGTGCGGAAAGTTATTGACGGCTCAGTGCCTTGGGCGATTTGCATTTTAAGGCTCTGCAAGCGCTCCGACTGGGAGCGGTAGGTCGTACCAAAATTCTAGGAGGCACCACTGACAGAAATTGATGCGTGGTAGGGCGCTAAATTACCCGAGCACGTAGGAAACGATGACCGTGTACGACGGCGCAACGCACGTGAATTAGGCAAAGTGAGGATACGCTTGGGGGTATGCGAATTGGAGTTTTTGGGGCTACGGGCCAGGTGGGCGGCGTGATGCGCAGCATCTTGGCGGAGCGGGCGTTTCCGGCTGATGAGATACGGTTTTTTGCTTCGGCTAAGTCGGCGGGTAAGACGCTGCCGTGGCTGGGGGGCGAAGTGGTCGTAGAGGATATGGCTACGGCTGATTTTGCGGGGCTGGATTTGGCGGTGTTTTCGGCGGGGGGTGCGGCCAGCCGGGCGTATGCGCCGCTGGTGGCGGCAGCGGGGGCGAAAGTGGTTGACAACTCGTCGGCGTGGCGGCTGGATGAGCAGGTGCCGCTGGTGGTTTCTGAGGTCAACCCTGAGGATGCGCTGGATGCGCCGAAGGGCATCATCGCTAACCCGAACTGCACTACGATGGCCGCGATGCCGGTGTTGAAGCCGCTACATGATGCAGCGGGGTTGATACGGCTCACCGTCGCCACCTACCAAGCGGTGTCCGGCTCGGGGGTGGCTGGGGTAGCGGCGCTTGCCGACCAAACGGCGGCTATCGCTGACCCGCGCGCCCTCGCGCTACAGGGGCACGCCTACTGGCCAACCGACACCAAACCGTATCTGAAACCTATCGCTTTCAACGCGGTTCCGGTGGCGGGCAACTTCGTATCCGACGGTTCGCTGGAGACCGACGAGGAACAGAAGTTACGCAACGAGTCGCGGAAAATCCTGCATATCCCCGACCTGCTGGTGGCGGGCACTTGCGTGCGAGTGCCGGTGTTCACCGGGCATTCCTTGGTGGTACACGCCGAGTTTGCGCGCCCCATCTCCCCGGATACGGCGCTGGAGCTGCTGGCGGGCGCGCCGGGGGTGGAGTTGCAGGATGTCCCCACGCCCCGCGATGCCGCCGGGGTTGATGCCAGCTTGGTGGGCCGGGTGCGCGTTGACCAGAGCGTGCCGGACGGGCGCGGTTTGGTGCTGTTTATCGCCTCTGACAACCTACGCAAGGGCGCGGCGTTGAACGCCATCCAGATTCTTGAGATACTGGCGGCTGCTTGAAACATGGACGGTGCAGCGCTAGCGGTGTGCCAAACTACAGATAACGAACATACGTAATATACGTAGCACGTGCATACGTAATACACGTAGCACATATACATACGAACAGCGCGGGAAGGGCGTATCACATGAGTGCGAATGAGAAACGTATCGCTTTCATCGGCGGCGGTGTGATGGGGGAGACGGTGTTGTCTGCCCTAGTGAAAGGGGGATTTCCCGCCGAGCAACTCATCGTATCCGACCCGAGCGAACCCAAGTTGGCACTGCTAGCCGAGCGCTACGGCGTGGAAACCACCTCCGATAATACGGTGGCGGTAGCGGGGGCTGACGTAGTGATTGTGGTCACCAAGCCGTATCAAGTGGTGGGGGTGTTGCGCGAAATTGAAACGCAGTTACGCCCAGACACGCTGCTGGTATCGCTCGCCGCCGGGCTGACCACGAAAACGCTGGAGGCTGCGGTGCCCGATGGAACCGCCGTGGTGCGGGTGATGCCGAACACCCCGGCGCGGGTGGGGGCGGGCAT
>JAITED010000021.1 GCA_031282235.1 Propionibacteriaceae bacterium
CCGAGATGCTGATAGCAGACCACTACGTCCCCGTAGCCTTAAGAAAGCGCCGCTAGGCGTTAGGATTTCGGAGCATAAACTAAAACACCCGGTTTGGACTGGCATTTTGGCTAGTCAAACCGGGTGCTTCTCTGGTAGCGGGGACAGGATTTGAACCTGTGACCTCCGGGTTATGAGCCCGGCGAGCTACCGAACTGCTCCACCCCGCGTCGTGCCGAACAAGTCTACTGGCAAGAGGGCGAAGCCCCAAACTGGCGTGGCGTGGACGCGATATATGCACTTGCTAGAGGTTGTACTACAATTTTGGGATGCTTCGCGCTCAGCACGGACAGCTGGCACACCGGCCAGAAAACTCGACAGCAAGGGAGCTCTCGATGCGTTCCTTATCCAAAATTTCCGTTTTCCGTAAAATGTGTGCCGCTCTGGTGGTGCTCGCATTCGGCCTTACCACCGGTTGTTCAGGCAACACCTCTAACGAACAGACCCTAAGCGTTGGCTTCACCGCCAGCCCGGATGCGATGGATCCGACTACCAACAGCGCGGTGGCTATCGCAGAGGCGTTGGTCTACAACGTATACGAAACGCTGGTGAAGTTGGATGCCAACGGCAACATACGCCCGCTGCTGGCCAAAGAGTGGTCAGTCTCTGCCGACCAGCTGACGTATATCTTCCAACTAGAACCGAACGCCAAGTTTGCTTCCGGCGCTGCGGTGGATGCGGCTGCGGTGGTCGCCAGCATCAAACGTATCAGCGAAAACCCCAACACCACGCCGGTCAACAAATCCCAGATGTCCGTGGTGGCTACGGCAGATGTGGTGGATGCCACCACCGTCAAAGTGGTGTTGCAAGAGCCGTCCAACATCTGGCTTTACAACATGGCGGGTTCGATGGGTATCATCATCGACCCCACCGCTGACCAAGAGGCGCTCGCCACCACCCCGGCGGGTTCCGGGCCGTATCTTATGAAAGAGTGGCGTAAAGGGGAGTCGATTACGTTTACTAAAAACCCGAACTACTGGGCGAGCCCGGCCAACTTCGACACCGTGACGTTCAAGTATTACGCCGACCCGAACGCGATGGTGACGGCGATGCTCTCCGGCGATTTGGATATCGTATCGAACCTCAGCGCGCCGCAGACGCTGGGGCAGTTCTCCGACACCACGAAGTATCAAAGCGTCATTGGGGACACAAACGGCGAAATCGTGATGGGTTTCAACCACGACAACGCGGCGCTCTCCGACCTGCGGGTGCGGCAGGCGATAATATACGGGCTGGACCGGGAAGCGCTGCGCGACAGCGTATGGGCGGGTATCGGCACCCTAATCGGGTCGATGGTGCCTCCCACCGACCCGTGGTATCAAGACCTCTATGACACCTACGAGTACAACCCGGAGCGCGCCAAGGCGCTGTTGGCCGAAGCTGGATACGCTTCCGGGCTCACCCTGCGGCTGCGAATCCCGGTGCTGCCTTACGCCACCGGCTCTGCGCAGTTCATCGTCAGCCAGTTGGGTGACGTTGGCATCACCGTGGTGGTGGATGAGCTGGAGTTCCCGGCGCGTTGGGTGAGCGAGGTGATGACGGACGGCAACTACGACCTGACCATCGTCTCCCACATCGAACCCCGCGACATCTACAAGTGGGCTGACCCCACGTATTACTGGCACTACAACAACCCCGAGTTCCAAACCCTCATCTCCGAGGCCACCAAGGCTTCAGCGGAAGCGGAGGTCGTATTAATGCAGCAGGCCGCGCAGGTGTTGGCTGATGATGCCGCTGCCGATTTCCTCTGGCTGCTGCCGTCTGTGAAAGTGGCCAAGGTCGGGTTGGCGGGTATTCCGAAGAACTCTATCGGCTGGTCGTTCGACCTCACGGCTATCACCCGGAACGCATGAGTCATACGGGATAAGGGCAAGCCGTAGGTTAAATAGGTGGGCTGAACCAGTGAGTGTGGTGAGAGTACTCGCCAGCAGGGTTGGGGTTTTTGCCATCAGCCTGCTGGTGGCCTCATTGGCGGTGTTTTGCGTAGTGAACGCATTGCCGGGTGACGTGGCAGGCACCATTTTGGGCACCAACGCCACTCCGCAGGCCATCGCGGAGTTACGCGCCCAGCTGGGGCTGGACAGGCCGCTCCCGCTGCGCTACATCGAGTGGCTAGGGGGCATGTTCCGGGGCGACTTCGGGGTGTCAGCGTTCACATACGAACCCATCGGAGCCCTTATCAGACCGCGTTTGGCGGTCACATGTTGGCTGGTATTTTTGAGCGTGGGGTTAGCGGTGACGCTGGCGATACCCGTGGGCAAATACGCAGCGCTGCGGCGCAAAAAGTTCACTGGACAGTTGGTTTCGGTGGTCTCCCAGTTCGGCATGGCGGTGCCTGCGTTTCTGATGGGCATCATATTGTCGCTGGTGTTTGCGGTGCGTCTAGGGTGGTTGCCCGCCAACGGCTACACCCCGCTGCTGGTTGACCCGCTGGATTGGGCACGCCGCTTGGTGCTGCCGTGTACGGCGCTGGCGTTGGTGCAAGGGGCGGTTTTGGTGCGTTACGTCCGCAACGCTTTCATCGACGTACTACAGGAGGACTATTTCCGTACCGCGCGTTCCGTCGGCTGGCCGCTGCGCGCCGCAGTCAACCGCCACGGGATGCGCAACGCCGCGCTACAGGTGGTTACGGTGCTGGGGTTGCAGTTGGCAACGCTGTTTGTCGGGGCCATCGTGATTGAGAAAGTGTTCGTCATCCCCGGCCTCGGCTCGCTGCTGATTGATGCGGTGGCGAAACGCGACTTGCCGATTGTGCAGGGCGTTGTGATGCTGCTGGTGGCGTTGATTTTGATAATCAACGCGGCGGTGGACGTGTTGTACGTATTGATTGACCCCCGCTTGAAGTCCGACACTGAGGGGGTGGACGTATGAAACGTTCCCTCTCGTTGACCATCGGAGCGTCCCTAGTGGGGTTAGTGGCGGTGTTAGCCCTAGTCTCGTTCTTTTGGATGCCGTTCGACCCCAACCATGTTGACCCGGCATCGCGGCTGCTGCCCCCCTCTTGGCCGCACATCATGGGCACCGACCATCTGGGGTTGGACATCTTTTCGCGGATTCTGGCGGGCGCGCGTATCTGCCTGCTGGTGGGGGTGATTGCGGTGGGCATCGGGGCGTTGGTGGGGGTGCCGTTGGGTCTCATCGCCGGTTTCGCCAAAGGTTGGTTTCCAAAGTTTGTGCTGCGCACCGCAGACATCATCTACGCTTTCCCGGCGTTACTGCTGGCGATACTGCTGGCCGCCGCCAACGGGCACGGTTCTGTGGTGACTGCGATGGTGGCTATCGGTATCTCCAGCGTGCCCGCTTTTATACGGGTGGCACGCGCGGCTACGTTGCAGGTGGTGAATCAGGATTTCATTCTGGCGGCGCGCACCTCAGCCACCCCCAAATACACCATCGCGCTGCAACACATCCTGCCCAACATCGCCCCCGTGGTGCTGGTGCAGTCCTCGGTGAGCTTCGGGTTGGCGATTCTGGCCGAAGCTGCGTTGTCGTATCTCGGCCTTTCGGCACCGCCCACCACGGTCACTTGGGGGCGGATGCTGTTCGACGCGCAATCCTATCTGTTCAGCGACGCCAATCTGGCGCTGTGGCCGGGGTTGTTCATCGCGCTCACCGTACTGGGCTGTAACCTGCTGGGAGATGGGTTACGCGAAGTGCTTGACCCCCGCTTGCAGGAGGTACGCTGATGACCCCGCTGCTAGAGGTGAGCGGCTTAAACCTAGCGTTTGGGCAGCGGCGTACCCCAGCGCTGCGCGACGTGAGTTTCACCTTGGACGGCGGGCAGCGTCTCGGAATCATCGGCGAATCCGGTTCCGGGAAATCGGTCACGGCGCTTGCAGTGATGGGATTGCTGCCTGACAACGCCTTTCTCAGCGGCTCAATCAGATGGCGCGGGCAAGAGTTGGTGGGGTTGGGCGATGCGGCGTACTCCAAACTGCGCGGCGATGACATGACGATGGTGTTTCAAGAACCGATGACCGCGCTGGATCCCACTATGCCGGTCGGGCTTCAGGTGGCCGAAGTGCTGCGGCTACACCGGGCGCGCAGCAAGGATGCCGCTCGCTTCGGAGCTTCTGCGGAGCAGATTGTGGACAACGCCCGGAACAGGGTGCTAGAGATGCTCACCGAGGTGGGGCTGCCCGACCCGGGGCGCGCCGCGCTGAAATATCCACATCAACTCTCCGGGGGGCAACGCCAACGGGTGATGATTGCGATGGCGCTCATCAACCGCCCCGCGCTGGTCATCTGCGACGAGCCCACCACTGCGTTAGACGTGACAGTGCAGGCGAAAGTGCTGCGGCTCATCGACTACGAACTGCGCGCGGTGCAGGCGGCGTCGCTGTTCATCAGCCACGATTTAGCAGTGGTATCGCAGGTGTGTGATGAGGTGCTGGTGCTATATCACGGTGAGGTGGTGGAGCGGGGTCACGTCGCGCAGGTGTTGGGCGCGCCGGAGCATCCGTACACCAAAGGGCTGGTGGCCACCGCCCGGCTGGATTTGGTGACCCCGGGGGAGCGGCTGCCGGTGATTGAAGATTTCCTTTCCTCCGCACAGTTGGCTGGGGGAGGTGCGGCGAATGGTTGATACGGCGCGCACTTTAGAATCATCCGAACCGCAAGCGACGGTGCTACCCGAGTATCGGGTACGCGACCTCACTCGGCTGTTCCGGCAGAGCGGAACCGGAGCGTCTAAGACGCTGCTGGCGGTGGATTCCGTGAGCTTCGAGGTCTGGCCGGGGCAACGGCTGGGCATCGTAGGCGAATCCGGTTCCGGGAAATCAACCCTAATCAGAATGCTATCGGCGCTACAGCTACCCTCCAGTGGGGTGATTGAGTTTCGCGGTAAAAGCATCGTGGGGTTGGACGAGGAAGGCTTAAGCGAACTGCGTTCCAGCGTGCAGTTGGTGTTCCAAGACCCGCGCAGTTCACTGAACCCGCGCTGGCGGGTGGGGCGTATCATCACGGAACCGTTGCGCGCTCCGCTGCTCAGACGCACCCAACGGGTGCCGCTCAGCGCCGAGGGGCGGCAGGCGCGGATGTACGAAGTGATGGAGAAGATGGGGCTGGAGCCGGAGATGGCCAAGCGTTACCCGCACGAGTTCTCCGGCGGGCAGCGGCAACGGATTGCTATCGCCCGCGCGTTGGCCCCGAAGCCCTCCGTGCTTATCGCTGACGAGGCGGTGTCGGCGTTGGATGTATCGGTGCGGGCGCATGTGCTCAACCTCATCACTGACCGCGTCCGCGACGACGGCCTCACGCTGCTGTTCGTCAGCCACGATTTATCCGTAGTGCGCCACGTCTGCGACTCGGTGCTGGTGATGAAATCTGGGCGCGTAGTCGAAGCTGGCCCGATAGCGCAGGTGTACACAGACCCACAGCAGCGTTATACGCAGGAACTGCTGTCCGCCGTGCCGCGGATACGTACCCAGTTTGACTAGGGAGAGCGTTGCGCTCGGTCAGTATCCAAGTAGCGGGGGATACGTCAATTTGACTAATACGTGGGGTTCTGATTACGCTCGGGGAATGTTTTTATCGAGCGGCACCTGCTTGTGTCTTTGCGTGCCGTCGATGACGTGTCGCACGCACTGACTTTCTGCTGCGCACCAAACTGCTATCATCCTCGGCACGAGAATCCGCCGAAGTCAATCAACTGAGGCCAGAAAAAACCGTATCACCGCTCTGTTAGGACATTTCGGTAGCAGCGGCAGCGGCGTACCTTTGGCGCAACAACCAACAAAACTTCTCAACTTAAAAGAAAACGAAAGAAAAGAAATGACCATTTATCAAGACGCCACCAAACTGATTGGGCGCACCCCGTTAGTGAAAATCAACCGCCTATACGGCGACAGCCCCGCCACCGTTTTGGCGAAACTGGAGTTTTACAACCCCGCAAACTCAGTGAAAGACCGTATCGGCGTATCCATCGTTGACGCTGCGGAAGCGGACGGTTCGCTGCAACCCGGCGGCACGATTGTGGAGGGCACCTCCGGCAACACCGGCATCGCGCTGGCTTGGGTGGGAGCCGCCCGTGGCTACAAAGTGATTATCACGCTGCCGGAGTCATTCTCTAAAGAACGCCGTGCGGTGCTGCGGGCATACGGGGCTGAACTGGTGCTCACCCCAGCAGCAGACGGCGTGCCAGGGGCGAATGCCAAAGCTGCCGAGATTGTTGCCAACACCCCGGGTGCCATTCTGGCAAGCCAGTTCACCAACCCGGCCAACGTTGACATCCACGAGCGCACCACCGCTGAGGAGATTTGGGCGGACACCGAGGGTGCTGTGGACATCATCGTGTCCGGCGTGGGCACCGGCGGCACCATCACCGGATTGGGGCATGTGCTGAAAGCGCGCAAGCCCAGCGTGCAGTTATACGCAGTGGAGTCCGCCGAGTCTGCGGTGCTCTCCGGCGAGCCGAAGGGTCCGCACAAGATTCAAGGTATCTCGCCCGGTTTCGTGCCCGAGATTCTGGATCGCGGCGTCATTGACGGCATCATCAAGGTCAAGGGGGATGACGCGCTGGAGTGGGCGCGCTCGGCTGCCAAGCAGGAGGGGTTACTGGTCGGTATCTCCGCTGGCGCCGCGCTACGGGCTGCCGCCGATTTGGCCGCCGCTCCGGAGAACGCCGGTAAAACCATCGTAGTGATCGTCCCGGACTGGGGGGAGCGCTACCTGTCCACTCCGCTTTACGCCGATTTGTTGGATTAAAGGTTAGAGTTCGCTAGGTTGCGCGCCTGATGTTGCTGGCGGGTGTGCCCTCTCCCAACTTTTAGCGGGGGAGGGCGCACCCGCAGCTTAAGTCGCGGTTACGTAATTTTTTTTGAGTCGCCCCTGCTGCGCCGGGGCTAAAGGGAGGTACGGAGTTGTTCACTTTTCGCAAACATGGGTTTTGGGTGCTGCGCCTGCCCAGCGTAGGCGGGCGTTTCTCGGTGAGTGGGTTACGCTGATGCCTGCTGGGGAACAACTGGCCGCGGTTTGGCGGCGTATTCAAGAGGACTTGGACACCGCGCTACGCGAGGATCCGGCGGCCACGTCCAAAATCATGGTCGCGCTGCTCTATCCGGGGATACACGCCATCTGGACGTATCGGCTCACCCATAAGTTGTGGGTCACTAATCGGGGTTTACGCCCGTTGGCTCGCGTCCTTTCGCAGGTGAGCCGCTTCTTTACCGGGATTGAGATTCATCCCGGCGCGGCGATTGGGCGGCGTTTCTTCATTGACCACGGTATGGGGGTGGTGATTGGCGAGACCGCCGAAATCGGGGATGATGTGCTGATGTATCACCAAGTCACCCTCGGTGGTCGCTCGCCGCAGCGCTCTAAACGTCACCCCACCATCGGTGACCGGGTGTTGCTCGGTGCCGGGTCAAAAATCATCGGCCCCATCACCATCGGTGCCGATACGAAAATCGGCGCAAATGCCCTAGTGGTAACCGATGTCCCCCCGAACTCCGTAGTCACCGGCATCCCCACCAGCGTAAAACCCGGCTCCTACATCGCCTAACCGGAGCGCGGCAGCACGGCGCGACGCGGAGGGGCTAGAAATGGCGAAATGTTTCTCAGGCGGCGTTGGTCTTTTATCATTGGTGGGTGAAAGCGTTGCTGTTGGAGAACATTCACCCGGATGCGGTGACCATTTTGGAGGCTCAGGGGTTTGAGGTGGAGACCCGCGCTGGGTCGCTGTCGGCTAATGAGCTGGTGGCGGCGCTGCAAGGGGTCAGTCTGCTGGGGATTCGCTCCAATACTAAGGTCACTACGGAGATTATCAAGCAGTTGAACGGCTCGCTGCTGGCCATCGGGTGCTTCTGCATCGGCACTAATCAGGTGGATACTAATACGGCGGCGGGGCGCGGCATCGCAGTGTTCAACGCGCCATACTCCAACACCCGCTCGGTGGTGGAGCTAGCGATGGCTGAGATTGTGGTGCTGGCTAGGCATCTTACCGACCGCAACCAACAGATGCACGAGGGTACTTGGGTGAAAAGCGCCACCGGGTCGCATGAGGTACGTGGGCGCACCTTGGGCATCGTGGGATACGGCAACATCGGCTCGCAGTTGTCCGTGCTGGCAGAAAGCTACGGGATGCGGGTCATCTACTACGACATTGCGGACAAATTGGCACTTGGTAACGCTAAACGTTGCGCAACGTTGGATGAACTACTGGAGCAATCGGACGTGGTGAGCCTGCACGTCGATGGCCGCAACACCAACTCGGGTTTGATTGACGAAACTGCGCTCTCCAAAATGAGACAGCGTTCATTTCTGCTGAACCTGTCGCGGGGCAGCATCGTTGACTTGGGTTCGCTGGCGCGGCATCTGCGCAGCGGCCACCTAGCTGGTGCCGCCATCGACGTATTTCCCACCGAACCGAAAACCGCAGGAGACCCGTTCATACATGAACTGCAAGGCATCCCCAACGTGATTCTGACCCCACACGTCGGCGGTTCCACCCAAGAAGCGCAAGTGGACATCGGCCATTACGTCGCCCACAAGCTCCTTGATTACGTCCAGAACGGCTCTACGCTGATGAGCGTCAACCTGCCGAACGTCGGCGCCCCGGAGCGCGCTGGGCATCGTATTCTGCACATCCACCGCAACATCCCCGGTGTACTCGCCAAACTCAACGCGCTGTTAGCCGGTTACGACGCCAACATCGCGTTCCAGTCGCTGTCCACCAGCGGCGAAATCGGCTACGTTGTCACCGACGTGGCCGAAGCCCGCCGGGGTCTCACTGAGGAACTGCGCGCCATGCCCGAAACTATCCGGGTGCGGGTGATTCGCTAACCTTGCGCCCGATTCGCTAACCTAGGCGGTTCGCTAATCCTAGTGGGCAATCGTAATCAATCGGCGGCGTTGAGGGAGAGCCGCTGCACCACCTCTGAGTGCAGCAAACCGTTGGTGGCTAGGGCTCCTGGGCCAAATACGCCGGGGGCACCGTCTAAATTGGTGAAGCTGCCACCGGCTTCGCGCACGATTACGTCAAGCGCCGCCATGTCGTGTATCGCTAGCTCCGGCTCCCCAGCGATGTCTACGCTGCCCTCGGCCACCAACATGTAGCTGAAGAAATCACCAAAAGCCCTAGTGCGGCCAGCGTCGCGTAACAGATCGACGAACTGTTGCCCGCGCCCCTGTTTAATCCACTCGCCCAGTTCGGAGTACGACAGGAACGCATCTTTGACCGTATCGACAGCGGAAACCCGTATCGGATTGGAGTTGAGCAGACTCTTACCCATGAAAGCGCCCTCACCCTCAGCAGCCCACCAGCGCCGCCCCAGCGCGGGGGCGCTCACCACCCCGACACGCACCACGCCATCCACCATCAGCGCGATGAGGGTAGCCCACACCGGCACGCCGCGCAGATAGTTAGCGGTGCCGTCTATCGGGTCGATAATCCACTGGCGCGGGCCGTATCCGGTGTCGCCCAACTCCTCGCCGTGTACCGCGTCGCGGGCACGAGCGGTGCCGAGTAGTTTGCGTATCGCCTCCTCCACGGCGCGGTCAGCATCGGTGACAGCGGTGTGGTCTGGTTTGATGCTAATTCTGAGGTCGGTGCTGCGGAAGCGTTTCGTGCTGATGGAATCAGCGTTGTCCGCGAGCAGGTGCGCAAACCGTAGGTCGTCGGTAAACTCCATGCAGCCAGACTATCCCAGTGCGGTTAATATCCGTCGTAGCGACGCCAAGCGGGACGCATCTAATACGCCGCGCACTACGGCTTCGTTCAGCGCGCAGTCGGCGGCAGTGCTGGAGTGGGTGCAGCCTTTGGGGCAGTGGGTCGCAATCTCGGCCAAATCGGGGAAAGCGCCCAATACGGAGGCGATGCTCACATGTGACAAGCCGAAACTGCGTACCCCCGGCGTATCGATCACCCAACCGGTGTCTTTGGGCAGCGGCAGCGCCACCGCAGACGTGGAGGTGTGCCGCCCCCTGCCGGTCACCGCGTTCACCTCGCCGATGACGCGGTTAGCGCCGGGGATGAGGGCGTTGATGAGGGTGGATTTCCCCACCCCGGAGTGGCCAACGAACACCGTAAAATGCCCGTGCAGCAGAGTGCGCAGCGGGGTGAGGTTGGATACAGGGCTGACATCAACGATGGGGATGTCAAGGCTGGCGTACTGCGCCCGCAGTTCGTCCGGAGCCGCCAAATCCGATTTGGTTAGGCATAACACGGGAGAGATGCGGGCGTCATACGCCGCCACCAGCATCCGGTCAATCATGCCGGGGCGCGGGGGCGGGTCAGCGAGCGCGGTAACAATCAACAGTTGGTCAGCGTTGGCGACGATGGGACGCTCAAAGGGGTCATCGTCGTCTGCGCTGCGGCGCAACACCGTGGTGCGTTCCACCACCGCTACGATGCGCGCTAGGGAGTCTTTTTCGCCGCTCACGTCCCCGGCGAGTTGCACCAAATCACCGACGATAACCCCTTTACGCCCCAGCGCCCTCGCTTTCATGGCGCGGACGGTGTGGGTCTCCACTAGCACCTCGAAGCGGCCCCTATCGACCCCCAGCACCCGACCGGTGATGTTCTCCGTATAATCGGGGCGGTCTTTGGTGCGCGGGCGGGAGTACCCGGAGCGCCGCTCAAAGACGCTGAGGTCATCGTCGTCAAAATCGTCGCCGCGGCGGCCACGCACCTGAGGGCTCACTCATCGCCTCCTGTGACCATAGTGCGCCACAGTTTAGGGAACTGAGGCATCGTCTTAGCGGTGGTGGCTACGTCCTCCAGCCGTATCCCCGGTATCCGCAGCCCCAACAAGGCCGCCAGCTGGGCGATACGGTGGTCAGCGTAAGTTGGCAGCACCACGGGTTGGGTGGGGGTGGGGATTCCAGCGGTTCCGGTGATACGGAAACCGTCGGGTAGTTCGCTGGCTGGGGTACCTACGGTTCGGAGCGTGGTTACGATGGCGGCGATACGGTCAGTTTCGTGGCCCCGGACGTGGGATATGCCGGTGATTCGGGAAGTGCCTTGGCTGAAAGCGGCTAGGGCGGCAACCACCGGAGCGAGTTCGCTGGCGGCGCTTAAATCTAGGTCACAGGCGGTGAGCGGCAGCTCGGCGTGCGCGGATACCCCGCTGGCGGTGCGCTCCACTTGACCTCCGAATTGGGTGATGATGTCTAAAAACAGGTTGCCGGGTTGGGTGGTTTGTTCCGGCCAATCCAGCACTTCAACCCGACCCTCGGTCAACAACCCGGCGCTTAAGAAAGCGGCAGCGTTGGTGAGGTCGGGGGCAATCACTTGGTCAACAGCGGCGATAGTGCCCGGAGCGACATTGAACGTATGCGCTGTATCCTCCACGGCCACGCCCCGAGCGCGCAACATGGCGATAGTCATGTCGATGTGGGGGCGGGACGGCACTTGCCCTCCGCGCAGGATGAGCGCGATGCCCTCCGGGTAACGCGCCCCCGCCAGCAGCAGCGCAGATACGAACTGGCTGGACTGGCTGGCGTCAATCGACACTTCCCGACCGCGCAACCGGGTGGGGGAGTGCATAGCGAACGGGATTTGGGTGCCTTCAAACTCCACCCCCAAGCTGGCCAGCGCGTGCAGCAGCGGCGCTAGCGGGCGCTCAGCGGCGCGCGTATCGCCGTAGAACCGGGTGAGTCCGGGTGCCAACGCCGCGACTGCTGGCAAGAAGCGCATCACTGTACCCGCTAGTCCCACGTCAATTCCGTCTGGAACCGGGGTGAAAATCTGTGCCGGGATTACCCGGTCAATCAACGCTGCGCTAGCCGACGTATTTACTCCTGTTGGCGTTGGGGCGGCATTCCCACCCAACTGGTGCAGCGGTTGGAATTGGGTGCCGAGCGCCTGCAGGCCGGTTCGCATCAACTGGGTGTCGCGGGAGGATAGCGCTCCGGTGACGGTGCTGGGGGCATCACAGAGCGCCGCCAGCAGGTACGCCCGGTTGGTTTCAGATTTCGACCCGGGGATCCGCACGCTCGCCACCACCGGGCGCACCGCGTATGGTGCCTGCCAGTGGGTAACGCTCATGACAGCCATTATCCCAACAAAACCCCAACTGAGGACAATGGCGGGCGCGGGGAAGGGTGTTCGGGAATATGTGGTGTACCAAAACTGGTTGATGTCGATATGAATACGGCGCGGTGCCGGACGGGTAATGATACGGCGCACAGCAGGGCTGGGGCGCGGTTGCCAGCGCCCGTCGCCCACCCGCAGCGCGCGAGTCACGCCATATTTCACCCAATGCGTCAGATTGGTCAGATTGCTAATGCGCCGCGCTCAGTGCTGGTAGGCTCAGCGGTGATGTCTGAAACAGCCACTGCTACCCCGAGCGATACCGATTGGGGTGCCGAGAGCGACGCGGAGCGTGCCGCGCGCTTCGAGCGTGATGCGCTGGGCTACATCGACCGGCTTTACGGCGCGGCGCTGCACTTGACCCGCAACCCTGCCGATGCTGAGGACATAGTGCAGGATACGTATGCCAGAGCGTTCGCGTCGTTTGCCCAGTTCAAGCCGGGCACCAACTTGAAGGCGTGGCTATATCGCATCTTGACGAATACGTTCATCAACTCCTACCGCAAGGCGCAACGGCAACCGCAGGTGAGCGGTAGCGAGGACGTGGAGGATTGGCAGTTGGCGCGTGCCGCCAGCCATGACGCGGTGGGGTTGCGTTCCGCCGAGGCGGAGGCGTTGGCGGAGATTCCCGATGCCGCCGTCGCAGACGCGCTGGATTCGCTCAGCCCCGAGTTCCGCGAGGTGGTGCTACTGGCTGACGTGGAGGGGTTTTCGTATAAAGAGATAGCAGAGATCATGGATACGCCGATCGGTACGGTGATGAGTCGGTTGAATCGCGCCCGCGCTGAACTGCGGGATCGGCTGAGTGATTATGCTGCCCAGCTGGGTATTGGAAAGGGGGCGAACGCATGAGCGACTTTGAGAACGAGTTCGACGACGCCAGCGGTTTTGACGATTACGCCGCCGAGTTCAGCAGCGACCTAGACCTTTGCGCTCACGCCCTGCGCAATGTGCACGCTTTCCTACACGGCGAACTCTCAGAGGAAGAAGCCGACATGATACGCCGCCACCTATCGGCGTGCGAACGCTGCATAGATAACTTCCGGGTAGAAGAACAGATTACGAAGCTGATACAGCGCTGCTGCGAAGTTCACGCCTCCGATACGCTGCGGGTGCGGGTTCGCGCCCTAATCACCTCAAACATCTGAGACGCGTTAAAACCGAATCACCAGCCGCTGGGCGTTGATTAAGTTAAGCCCAGAGTTGAATCCCACCAAAAGTTTATGCGGTAGGACGCTTGCCGTGGTTGGCAGCATTCTTGCGACGCGCGCGGCGCTTACGGCCACCTTTACCCATGTCAAACCTCCTAATAACCGAGCAGCCAACTGCTGCGCCTGCCAATTCTGCCACGTATCCCCCCGATTCCCCAACCCCACTCGCCGGGGGTAAGTAGAAGTGCGCGCACCCGCGCGTTATCTCTCCATCCGCTCGCAACGGGGCTGGGTTTTGTGATTGAGCGTGAGATATGCCGGTGGGACAAAAGGCGACGTGAC
>JAITED010000038.1 GCA_031282235.1 Propionibacteriaceae bacterium
CAGATTGCTGCCGCGCACCCGGAAACCGACATCACCCAGCTGCATCTAGGGATGGCTTCGGTGGAGGTGGGCACTGGGCGTATTTTGGCGCTCTACGGCGGCCCCGATGTCATAACCCAACAGCGCAACTGGGCCACTACGGCGCGGATGGCCGGTTCCACATTCAAGGCATACGCTTTCGTCGCCGGGGAGCGGCACGGTTTTTCGCTGAAATCGCGGCTTTTAGGCAGCTCTTTCACCCCGGTGGGCGACACTTCCCCGGTCCACAACTTCGGTAACTACAACTACGGCGACGTTGACCTCAGGTATGCGGTGCAGGAGTCGATAAACACCGCTTTCGTCGATTTGGTGATGCGCACTCCCGATGGCCCGGCGGAGGTGGTACGCGCCGCAAACGATGCGGGGGTGCCCAGCGGTGTCGGCTGGGATTTGCACAACCGTATCCCGCTCGGTTCCGCTGAGGTTTCGCCGCTTGATCAGGCAAACGGTTACGCCACCATCGCCAACTACGGTCGCCGCACCGATACGTATCTGATTCAAGAAGTACGTAACGCAAACGGTGAGGTGCTGTATCGCGCCGACTCGGACTCCACCCAAACCGTCGAAGCGGACATCTGCCGCGATTTGGTATACGCCATGCAGTCCGTGGTACAGAACAACTCATACGCCGCCCGCGTTGGCCACGATGCCGCCGCGAAATCGGGTACAGCAGCGGTGGGCGACGAGGTGATGGCCGCTTGGTACGTCGGTTTTACGAAACAGATAAGCACTGCCGTGATGTTTGTCGCCGGTGACGAGGGGTTCTCCGACCTAAACCCGTACCGTCCCGGCGGGTGGGGGCAGTTCACCGGCAGCAGTTGGCCGAGCCGTATCTGGGGCGCATACATGAAACTAGCAAACGAAAACCTCCCCAACTTGCGGTTCGACCCTCCCGTATACGTAAACGGCACCGGTCACGAACTGAACCCCATCACCCCATCCCCGACACCTACCCCTACTCCCACGCCCACGCCGACACCGAGCCCCACGCCGTCCCTAACCCCCACAACTCCCACAGCTCCCCCAACAACCTCTACCCCCCCGGAAACCACCCCTCCCCCCGAAACCGACCCGCCGCCTGCCACCGGCACCCCATAGCAACCGACTCCCTGACGTGGTATACGAGTGTTAGCTGCGGAAGCCATACCGTATACACATCACCTTTCCCACCGGTGGCAGGGCGCGGCCAAACACCTGAAAAGACCCGCGATACGGGTTGTGACTTGAAGATTGTGGGGTTGGAAGCGGCAGCGGCTGGGTTAAAGTCGATAGAATGGCCGAGTGACTAGCCCACTTGCGGGGGTTTTTTCTAACGCCCCCGGATTGACCGGACGTATCGGCGGCCCGTTGGGCAAGCACGCGCGCATCGGCGGGGTGTGGTATGACCCGGTGCCTTGGAGTGTGGGGGCGGCGCTGGTGTCATGGTTGATTGTGATGGTGCGGCAGGTGCCCTGCATTCAGAGCGACCCGGGGGAGACCATCAACGTTTTCCCCCGGCTGTGCTACTCCGACATCAGCGTGCTATACCAGAACCGCGCCGCGCTGCGCGAGGGGGGCAGCGTATGGAGCGGCGACCCCCCGCTGGAGTACCAACCGCTCACTGCGTATTTCATTGCTTTCACGCGCTGGGTGGCGGGGCTGCTGGGGGCTAAGATAGCGCCGGAAGCAGACGGAGCTGAACTGCTGCACGCCACGAACCTGTTTTTTGCGCTCAGTGCGGTGCTGCTGTTCGGCTGTTTCATGGCGCTGGTGGTAATTCACCTCCAGTTGGGTGCCAAAGTGGCAGCCCGTCATACGCAGGGCATCCGGCGGCGCGCTTGGGATGCAGTTTTCATTGCACTTTCGCCCGCGATTATGACGGCTGCGCTCATCAACTGGGATTTACTAGCGGTGATGCTCGTCAGTCTGGCTCTGCTGCTGTGGGCGAGACGTCGGCCCATACTGGCCGGAATGGTTTGGGGGATAGCCTGCTCCGCAAAACTTTATCCGCTGCTGTTACTAGTAGCGCTGCTATTGTTGTGTGCGCGCGCGGGCAAAGGCCGGGCTTTTTTGCAGTTCCTAGCCGGTGGGCTCGGGGTTTGGCTGCTGCTCAACCTGCCGCTGCTGCTCACCGACGCGACCAGTTGGTCGTACTTCTACGTCCACATTGCGACGCGCGGAGCCGATTTGGGCTCCCTCTGGTACGTATTACAGCTCGCGGGCGTGAAATGGTCGGGCCCGCTCGTAGTGACCGTACTCGAAATCGTCTGCACCGCGCTCGCCGGGGTGCTCATCATCATGGAGGTGCTGGATGCGCCGCGCCGCCCCCGCGTGCCGCAGGTGATGCTGTTGCTGCTCATCGCATTTCTGGTGTGCAGCAAGGAATACGCCCCCCAGTACGCATTATGGCTACTGCCGTTGGTGGTGCTTGCTCGCCCCAAACTGTGGGACATCGCGGTGTGGTCAGTGTCAGAACTGCTATATTTCCTAGCCATCTGGGGTTTTTTGGGCGGTGTAATCGGGCCGGGCACTGGCGCTGACCGCCTTTATTGGCTGATAGTGGTGTTGCGCAGCGCGGTACAAATCTGGATTTTTATACGTGTAGTTCAAGACATGCGGCACCCTTGGGATGACCCGGTGCGAATGCCATACGTAGATGACCCGCTGGGTGGCGTATTAGACCATGAGCCAGACGCCGCTTGGGTGCAGGCAAAACGCGCTAATAAGGGGTGATAGTGCAGTTAGCAGCGCGACTCTCCGCACACCCGGTGGCCACAGTGGCCGGGGTGTGGCTGTTGAGCCGTAGCGCGCTGGCGTTGACAGCCATCGCTGCCGCCGCGAACGGCGGATTTACCATACGTAACGCTGTGGGGCGTTGGGACGTGCAGCACTACATCACTATCGCCAATCAGGGGTATGAAAACTCTAATGACATGGCGTTTTTCCCCGGTTTGCCGCTGTTACTACGGGCATTAAACACTATCGGCATCCCGATGGAGTACGCCGGGGTGCTGCTTTCGCTGTTGGCATCGGGGTTTGCTGCTGCCGCGTTGGGACGGATGTATGGGCCGCTGGCCGCCGTATTGTGGCTCATCGCTCCCACGGCGGTGTTTACCACCGTTGGATACACCGAAGCGCTGTTTTGCGCCTGCGCGTTCTGGGCTTGGGAGCGCGCCAGCGCCGGGCAGTGGTCGGCTGCTGGCGTATTGGCGGCGTTCGCTGGCATGTTCCGCATCTCGGGGTTATTCCTGTGGGGAGCCTTGGGGTTGTTGGCGTTGCAACAATCTTGGCGGGGCGGATTGTGGCAGCGCCGCAGCGGAGAGTTGCGCCATTTTGCCAGCAAAGTCGTCTGGCTACTGTTGCCGCTGCTCGTATTGGGCTGCTATGCGCTCTATCTGCATCACCTCACCGGCTCTTGGGCGGCGTGGTGGGAGGCACAACAGAGCGGCTGGGGGCGTACTATCCAAAACCCTTGGGACACTCTGATGCGTACCATCGCGGCCACCCACCCCGAGAGTTGGCCGGGACGACCAGAAATCCCTTGGATTTTCCGCGCCGAAATCGCCTCGGTGGCGTTGGGGCTGGGGGTCGTTATCGTCTTAGCGCTCCGCCAACGCTTCTCAGAGTGCGGTTGGATAGCAGTGCAGTTGCTAGCGTTCGGTACGTCCGTGTGGTACATCTCCGTAAACCGCGCCGTGCTGCTGTGGTTCCCGCTCTTTGGCCTAGCCGCTGCCGCCGCCCAGTGGGCACCCGCAAGGCCGGGTTTACGTATCGCTTGGCGAGTGCTCTCAGCGTTAGGCGCGCTGGCCTCGTTCGGCGTGCTGTTGGTGTGGGGTTGGTTGTTCTACACCGCCCACTGGTGTAGTTAATACGCAGGCTAGCCCGGCTAGAACAGCGTGTCCTCCTCCGGCGGTGCGTACACTGGGTCAACGCCACGGAACAGTTTGGAGACCGAACGGCCGTTGTGGATTCGGTCTATGGCTTCGGCAAACAGTTTGGCGACGCTGCACACTTCAAGTTCCGGCCAACCCTCGGGGCTGGGTACGGTGTCGGTAGTGACCACTTCATCAATCATCTCGCAGCCGCGCAGCCGCTCCACTGCCCTGCCGGTGAACAGCCCATGCGTGCAAACCACGGACACTTTGGGGCAACCGTAGGAGCGCAACACCGACACAATCTCCATGATGGAACTGCCGGTGGCGATCTCATCATCAAGCACGATGGCTTCCCGACCCTGCACATCGCCCACGATGGAGTCAATCACCACCTTTTCGTCAGAGATACGCCGTTTCGCCCCGGCTGCCACCGGTACGTTCAACAGCCGGGCGAACTGGGCGGCGTTCTTGGCGTTGCCCAAATCGGGGGAAATCACGATGGCGTTGTGCAAATCCCGCCCCCGGAAATGCTCCGCCAAAATCCCCAACGCCGTCAACTGGTCCACCGGCACGGAGAAAAACCCCTGCACTTGGGGGGCGTGCAACGTCATGGTGAGCACCCGATTCACCCCAGCGGTGGCCAACAGGTCGGCCACCAACCGCCCACCGAGCGAAATCCGGGAAGCGTCTTTCTTGTCGCTCCGCGCATACGAGTAGTGCGGAATCACCGCCGTAATCTGCGCCGCCGAAGCCCCCCAAGCCGCATTAATCATCATCAACAACTCAACTAGGTGGTCTTGAGTGGGTGGCACCAGCGGCTGCACGATGTATACGTCCCGCTGCCGTACATTAACCAGCAGTTGCGCCTGCAAACAATCGTTGCTGAACCGGCTGATATTCACCGGCGAAAGCCTCAACCCCAACTCATCACAGATAGCTGCTGCCAAAGGCTGATGCGCACTGCCCGAAAACACGACAATATCTTTCACAAAACACCCCATTGCAAAACTAGCGGGATTTATTGGGACATTCCCACTGTAAAACGTGAACCCGCCCAGAGCCCGTCAGACACCCGGAAAACCCAACAGATGAGGTGCGCCGTGCTGCTGGAACGTTAGCGCATTAGCATTGACGTGCTTGACGTGCAATAAGGATTCTGCTCTGAATGGCTGAAAATATATGGCTATGAAAACTCATAGCGGTGGGGAGAATAGTGAGTTGATTTTGTCTTTAGGTATACGGGGAGACATCGTTTCCACTTATTTTAGAATGAATTCGTGAAAGAGTATTCAATCCAAAAGTTGGTTTATCTGACGAGCGGCGTGTTGCTATTCGGGTACTTCTGCACGTTCCTGTGCGTGGATGTCATTAAACCTAATAGCGATATTCTGCTTGAAAAATGGTGGTGGTTAGTGCCGGTAGTACTTTCTTGGATGCCGCTGGTGGTGTTTTTCGCTAGCTATGTGTTGTATGACTTTTTAATGATTTCTGACGAATACCAGAGGATAAGAAGCTTGCTATACGCCAGCGTAATCAGTTTCGGTTTGTTAGTGGTTATCATTGCTGCACCTGTTAAGTATTTTGCAGACATCAATTTTCATGCCCTTAATGGTGTTGTCGCCGTGATTTCTGCGGCTAATCTGTTTTTTCACTATACGGCGGGTAGGCGGCTAATTGAGACGGGGTTCAGCGTATCGCGCTACCTTGCTACGCTTCAAAGAGTAACCGATATAACAAATATGGCTCGTAAGAAAAAGTGGTCAATAGCCTTGGACGGATTCATTAGTCTGTTCGCTCTGCCCCTAGTGTGGGGTTTTAGAAATAGTATTTTTGTTGTTTCTTGCGCAGTTATCGCAGCGTTGATTCTGTATCTGCTGGTGCGCTACCTGCAAGCCTGCAAAGAGATAG
>JAITED010000071.1 GCA_031282235.1 Propionibacteriaceae bacterium
CAAGCTATCGGCAAACGCTACCGCCGCCAAGACGAAATCGGTACGCCGTTCTGCATCACGGTGGACTTCGACACCCTCACCGACGACGCGGTCACGATACGCTCCCGCGACACTATGGCTCAAGAACGTATATCGATTACTGGCGTGCGCGAATATCTAGCAGCCCGGTTGGGTGGCTGTTAAGCCAACCCGCGGTTGGATGGTTAGTTCTGCCAATCCCGAGCCACGATTACCGGGCAGAGCGCTTCCCGAGTGACGGAGCGAGATACGGAGCCGAGCAGCAGCCCAGCGAACCCTCCCAGACCGCGCGAGCCGATGACTAGCAGCGATGCGGTGCGCGAGGCTTCCACCAACGCCACGCGGGCGCTACCCTGCACCACGCGGCGCTCCACTTTGAGGTCGGGGTGCGCCGCAACTATCGGGGCTATCAGTTCCTGCAACATCGCATCTAAATCGCGGTGGGTTTGCTCCGGGTCGATACGCACCATAGCGGAGAAGTCCCCCAACTCGGGGGCGATGTCCCAAGCGTAGGTGGCCACCAAAGTTACGCCGCGCAACAGCGCCTCCGCAGCCGCAATCTCGGCGGCGGCCAACGAATCGGGGGCATCCTGCAAACCGATAACCACCGGCCCGTCGCTCAAAGCGTGCTCGCCCTCCGGCACCACCAACACCGGCCCCTGCGAATGAGTTATCACATCGCTAGCAGTGCCGCCCAACAGCGGGAGGCGCTTCTCGCTGGAACGCCCGCGCGCCCCCACCACCACCAACGCCGCATCGCGGGAAGCAGCAGCCAGCGCCCCCGCCGGTTCCTCCGCCACCAACAGTGGGGCGACGTCCAAGCCGGGGTGCGTATCCCGCACCTGCGCCACCACCGTAGCCAACTGGGCGTTAGCCTTAGCCGTAGCGGTTTCGATGTAGTTGGGCTCAACTTTTAAGGTGCGCGCCGTGCGCCTATCAGTTGGGTTGAGGTGCGCTAACGCCGACAACACGCTCAGGCCAAGCCCCCGACTAGCAGCGAGGTCAGCAGCGTAGTTGAGTGCGCCGGTAGCGCCCGGGGAGTCATCAAACCCCACCACGATACGACCAGCAGTTTGCGATGCAGTGAGTTCTGTCATGCTTACACTTTACCCGCACCAAACCTAGGCATCGCTTACCTTACCCCGTCTTGGGTAAACTTCCCCGAGTGAACGAAACGCTACAGGTGCCGGGGTTGAATCTCGGCTCGCCTACGAATCCGGGGGCGCTACAGGTGGCGACCCCGGTGTTCCTAGCGCCGATGGCCGGGGTCACTAGGCCAGCGTTTCGGGTGCTCTGTTACGAACAGGGCGCAGGGGTGTGCGTCTGTGAGATGATTACCGCCCGCGCGGTGGTGGAGGGAAACGCCAAAACCGTCTCCATGATGACTTTCGCGGACGCAGAGCCGGTGAAAGCGTTGCAACTCTACGGCACTACGCCAAATACCATCGCTGCTGCGGTCGCCAGCGTCATCCAGACCCAAGGCGCGGAACTCATAGACCTCAACTTTGGGTGTCCGGTGCCGAAAGTCACCCGCAAGGGTGGCGGCGGGGTGCTGCCGTGGAAGTTGGAACTGTTTCGCGCCATCGTGCGCGCTGCGGTACGCAGTGCCGACCGCTACGGGGTGCCCGTCACCCTGAAAACCCGTATCGGCATCGACGCGGAACACCCGCTGCTGTTCGATGTGGGGCGGGTTGCCGAGGATGAGGGGGTCGCTGCGGTGTGTCTGCACGCCCGCAGCGTCGCACAGGCATACTCCGGCACCGCCGATTGGGAGGCGATTACTGCCCTAGTGGCCGCGTTGGACATCCCCGTAATCGGCAACGGCGACATCTGGGAAGCTGGGGATGCGATACGGATGCTGCGCAGCACCGGCTGTGCCGGGGTGGAAGTGGGGCGCGGCGCACTCGGCAGACCGTGGCTGTTCGCTGACATTAAAGACGCGCTGCGCGGCCAGCCCACCACCCGGCTGCCCAATCTGGGCGAGGTGTGCGACTTGCTGTTACGCCACGCCGAGTTAAACGTGGCGGCGATGGATGAGCCGCACGGCATGGCTGACATGCGTAAACACACCCTGTGGTATCTACGTGGCTTCCCGGTGGGCGGCGCACTCAAAGAGTCATTGAGTCAAGTGGCAACGTTGGATGAACTGCGACAACTGCTATCAGGGTTGGAGCGCGATACGCCGCACCCGGTGGGCGAACTCGGGAAACCCCGGGGGCGGCAGGGGAGTCCGCGTTCCCACGTCATCATGCCGCAGGGGTGGTTGGATGACCGGGAGAGCATAAACGTTGACATCAGCGCCGCTGAGTTGGACGTATCGGGCGGTTAGTTTAAGAATGCTGGGAGAATAACCGATATGAGTACGAGTGCAGCCAGACGGCAGCGTTGGGCGGCCACTATGGTAGGCCACGGCGCGGGGTTGGTGAGCGCCCACGCGGATTCTCACGCCACTATCGCCACCGGCACCCCGGTGGGGCGCGCAGAGCGGGAAGCGTTTGAGGCAGCGACGTTACGCCCCGGAGCCACGCTGTCCCACGGGGCGGGGGAGCGGCTCCACCCGGAGGAACCCGACCCGGAGCGCACCTGTTTTGAGCGTGACCGCGACCGTATCGTACACTCCACCGCTTTCCGCCGCTTGGCGGGCAAGACGCAGGCGGTGGTGTATCCGCGCGACCATCAGCGTACCCGGTTGACCCACGCCCTAGAGGTGGCGCAGATTGCCCGCTCGGTCGCCGCCGGGGTGGGGGCGAACGTGACGCTAGCGGACGCTATTGCGTTGGGGCACGACTGTGGGCACGGCCCAGGTGGCCACGCCGCAGAAGAAGCGTTCGACAAGTTTTTGCCAGCAGGGTTCGACCACGGCCCTTGGGGAGCAGATACGGCACTGGCTAGCCTTAACTTGACAGTACAGACCTTGGATGGCATCCGTAATCACTCTTGGTCACGCCCGGCACCGGCCACCATAGAGGGCGAAATCGTCTCGTGGGCTGACCGTATCGGCTACTGTGCCCACGATTTAGAAGATTCCATCGCTGCTGGCATCGTCAAAGTGTCGGACATCCCCGCCGCTGTCGCCGAGGTGTGTGGCGTGCGCCGCAGTGAGCAGTTGCGGACTTTCATCGGGGCGCTGGTGGCCACCACCTGTGCCACCGGGCGGGTGGCGTTGGATGCGGAAACCGCCGGGGCGTTAGCGGCGCTGCGCCAGTTTAACTACGAGCGTATCTACACCCGTCCCGAGTCGCTACAGCAGTGGCAAGCCGTGGTCACCGTATTGCAGGCGCTAGTGGAACACTACGTCGCCCACCCGGACGATATGCCGGAAGCGCACCGCTGCGAAGCCGACCCGGTACGCAGCGCGGTTACGTATGTCGCCGGTATGACCGACCGGTTCGCTTTTGAGCAGGCGGTGCAACTGCTGGGTTGGGAGTGGGATAGGCTGCCGCGCGGCATCGGACACGGCGCGTAACGCAAAGGCGCACGTCTTGCGCGGCGCACTCGCTAGAATATGCCACATGCCGCGCATCATGGAGGACGATATCGCTGCCGTACGAGAGCGGGCGCGTATCGAGGAGGTTATCTCCTCCTACATCACTCTCAGGCGCGCGGGCTCCGACTGGCAGGGGTTGTGCCCGTTCCATGACGAGAAAACCCCCAGTTTTCATGTCACGCCCTCCAAAGGGCTCTACTACTGTTTCGGATGCGGCGCAGGCGGGGACGTTTTCGATTTCGTGATGCGCCACGACAACGTAAATTGGATGGAGGCGGTGCAACTGCTCGCTGACCGCTTCGGTGTGCAGTTACGCTTCATCGAAACTGGTAGTGGGGGCGGCAATCGGGAAGATACCGGGGTTCGGAAGCGTATTTTGGACGCCAACCGCGCCGCCGCCGAGTTTTACGCAAAAGAGTTGTTAGCCCCCGGCGGGGTGGATGCTAGACGGATGCTCGCGGAGCGTGGTTTCACTCAAGCGCAGGTGGCGCCGTTTGGGGTGGGCTTTGCCCCCAAAGGCGGTCGAGAACTGCATCAGGCGTTGTCACGGCTGGGTTTCAGCGATAAGGAGCTGGTGAAAGCCGGGCTGATTCGGGAAAGTGGCGGTTACGACTTCTTTCAGGGGCGGGTGATTTGGCCGATACGCGACTCCGCTGGTTCCGTACTCGGGTTTGGGGCGCGCAAACTGTATGACGACGACCGGCAACGCGGAAAATACGTCAACACCGCCGAAACCCCGGTGTATAAGAAATCGCAGGTGCTATACGGGTTGGATTTGGCGCGGCGCGCTATCGGTACCAAGGCGCAGGCGGTGGTGATGGAGGGTTACACCGATGTGATGGCGGCGCACGTCAGCGGGGTTGATACTGCCGTAGCGGCTTGTGGCACCGCATTTGGAGCTGAGCACGCTCGACTGCTGCGCCGTATTTTGGGCGGCGGTGAACGCCAACGCGGTCAGGTCATCTTCACGTTCGACGGCGACGCGGCGGGGCAACAGGCGGCGCTCAAAGCGTATGCGCTGGATGCAGAGTTTGAGGCCGATACGTCGGTGGCGGTGGCTGCGGAGGGGCTAGACCCTTGCGATTTGCGTATGAAATACGGCGACACCGCGATTCCGGCGCTCATCGCGCAGGCGCAACCGCTGTATCGCTTCGTGATGGCGAGCATTCTGGCGAGCTATGACCTGAACCGCGCTGATGCCCGGATAGCGGCAGCGCGCGAGCTCATCTCCCGGCTGGGAACGGTGCGCGACGCCGAAAAACGCGACCAGTTCCTGCAGGAGGTCGCGGGCGCGGTGGGTATCGGCATGGATGAGGTGCGCCGCCTAGCCAAAACTGGTACGGCGCGCGGTCGCCAGCGCCCACAGAGCGAGCGTGAAAATGTCGGTGTCAACGCCAGTGCCAGTGCCACTCAAGCGGCGCCGACGCTAAAGATGCCCAATCCGCGCGACCCAGCGTTGCTGTCGGAGCGCGGCGTGCTGCGGTTGATGCTGCAAGTGCCCACGTATTTCACGACCGATTGGTGCGCATTGCAGTCTGTGGACTTCACCCACCAGGCGTATCGAGCGGTTTTCGACGTGCTGCAGGCCGTACCATTCCAGCCCGAGGGTTGGGGCGAGGCGGTGCGCGCCGCCGCCCCGGAGGGGGTGATACGGCAGTTGGTGGTGGAGTTGTCGGTGGAAGCGCCGCCGCGCGAGCCGACCCCGGCGTATGTCGCAGCGCATGTGGCGCGGGTACGGCTGCCCCGAGTGCAAGCGGCGCTGGCTGAAGCTAGGGGAGCCGTATCGCGGGCGAACTCGCTAGGCAACCAAGACCTCTACGACCCCCAGTTCCAAGACCTCTACGACCTACTAGCAGAACGCGAGCGCCTCCTAGCCGAAGCCACCGCCGGTATCGACTGACCCCCCATACGCCCCTAGGGCGGGTGATTTTCTGCAAAAGCTGTGGATAACAAGTGTTGTCCGTTGATTTTTATCCACAGGGTAGCGCGGTGCCCGCTTCTGCTGCCAAAGTCTTTTGCATGATTGGGAGACTTCCAGAGATAACCCTCACCAACGCCGACGAGGTGGCGCTCGCCAAACGCATCGAAGCGGGGTGGTACGCCGAACACCTGCTACACGGCGCGCCTATTTGCAAGAATACGGCGCCCGCCGTATCCCGCGCTGAAATCCCACGCGAAGAACTGGTACGTATCGCAGCTGATGGCGCAGCAGCTTGGCAGGAGATGTTCATCGCCTGCCTCCGGCTAGTGCGCAAACTCGCCGCTCGCTACGCCAAACGCAACGGATACGACATTGAGGACACCTTTCAAGCCGGGTGCGTCATTTTAGCGAGCGCGCTGCAAAACTGGGATTATCGCGGTGAAGCCCGGCTCATCACGTACATCTGGCGTGCCCTAGAGCGCCGGCTGAGCGATTACTGCTGCACCAGAGGCGGTCACCTAGAGGCTCCCGCAGCCGTAGTCCGCGCCGGATTAGCCGCCTCGACCGCAGCGTCCTGGCAGCCTCCAAAGCTGATGGGTGACGTGAACCGCTGGGAACAGTTCGCCCCACCCACGCACTCCAACGCCAGCGACCTCAGTGGCCTTTTACAGGAGGTTTTGCCGAGCCTCAGCCCACTCTCGCTTAAAGTGCTATCTGCCCGCCACGGCCTAGGCGAGCCGCGCCTAGAGGCCGCCGAGCTAGCGTCCCACCTCCACATGGGCGTGCGCACTCTGCGTCGGTTGGAACGCCAAGCCGAAACCGAACTCCGCAACCTGCTAAACGGCTCCGATGCCGAATTGTCCGCTACCCCCATTAAGTGCTAGCGTTACATCTCGCGCCCAGCATTTCGATGATGGTCGTTCCCCTGTAGCTCAATTGGCAGAGCATCTGACTGTTAATCAGAGGGTTACTGGTTCGAGTCCAGTCGGGGGAGCTGAAACTAGCCTAGTCAAAGGCGTTTTGGCTCGCAAAATGGCCGCCCATGGGATGCGTGTGAGCTAACACCCTACCAGGGGCGGTAGCTCAGCAGGTTAGAGCAGAGGACTCATAATCCTCCGGTCCCGGGTTCGAGCCCCGGCCGCCCCACTAGAAACTATCCCAAGCGCGCTTTTACTAGGGCGGCTATCTTTCCACCGTCGGCGCGACCGGAGGCGGCGGCGTTTACGGCTTTCACTATGGCGCCCATGTTTTTCATGGTGGGGGGTGCTCCGAGTTCGGCGGTGGTTTCGGCGACAGCGGCGTCCACCAGGGCTATCAGTTCGGTTTCGGTTAAGGGTTGCGGCAGGTAGCGCGACAGGAACACCGCTTCTTCCGCTTCCTTATCGGCTAGCTCGGGGCGGTTAGCGTTGCGGTAGGTTTCGGCGGCATCTTCGCGTTTGCGCACCTCTTTGGTGAGTACGGCAAGCTCCTCGGCTTCGGTGAGCGCTTTCACCTGCGCGCCGGCGACTTCGGCGTTCTGTAGCGCGGCGAGTGCCATCCGTAGTGTCGATTTCGCCGCCTCATCGCGGGCTTTCAGCGCGGTTTTTAGGTCGTCTTTGAGGCGTAGCTTCAGTACGCCCTCGCCAATCACGACGGCTTCGCTCGCGCCCCCCACGGGGGCGAACGGTTCAGTTTTAGCGAAATACGGCTGCCCAGTCATGGGGTCAATGCTCTCACACTCACGTCCTGCAAGTACACCCGAGTGCGCCCTCCCCAGCCGCTTTCCGGTACTATTGCACAACGTGACGTTCGAGCAGATGCAGGAAACCATCAACAGCTTAGCCAAATCGCTAGAAGCGATTGAGGCGGTCGTTGACCCTGCCGCCAAACGCACCGAGATTGCCCGACTGGAAACCCAAGTGTCGGCACCAGACCTCTGGGATGACCCAGAAAAGGCGCAGCGGCTGACCAGCCGGCTCTCCGCGCTGAACGCCGATGTGGAGCGGGTGGAGAAACTGCACTCGCGTCTGGCAGATGTAAATGTGCTGACCGAACTGGCGTTAGAGGAAGCAGACGCGGAGACCCAGACGGAAGCCGAACATGAGATAGCGGCACTGCACCGCGAAGTGGAAGCGTTAGAAATCCGTACCCTACTCTCCGGCGAATACGATGCGCGCGATGCGTTGATGACGATACGCAGCGGCGCTGGGGGAGTGGACGCTGCCGACTTCGCTCAGATGCTGTTTCGTATGTATACGCGCTGGGCAGAACGCCACGGCTACCCCACCAAAGTGCTGGACACCTCACTTGCGGAGGAGGCGGGTATCAAATCGGTGGTGTTTGAGGTGAACGCCCCCTACGCTTACGGCAACCTCTCCGTGGAGGGCGGCACGCACCGGCTAGTGCGTATCAGCCCGTTCGACAACCAAGGCCGCCGCCACACCTCCTTTGCGGCGGTTGAGGTGATTCCGGTTATTGAGGACACCGACCACATCGACATCCCCGAATCCGAAATCAAGGTTGACGTATTCCGCTCCTCCGGCCCGGGCGGGCAGTCGGTCAACACCACCGACTCAGCGGTACGCCTCACCCACATCCCCACCGGCATCGTGGTCTCCATGCAGGACGAGAAGTC
>JAITED010000113.1 GCA_031282235.1 Propionibacteriaceae bacterium
TAGCTTCCGTATCACCGTCATACGTTTTATCGGCCACTGTAACCCCAGTGGCGCTAAGCGGCTTACGAATATCACTAACAGTAGTTCCTAGAACTATCTGATACGTTCCAGGAGCAACATCCGCACCCACAGTAGCCTGAAAATCGAACGGATACACTCCATCGGATGTGGGGTCGGCGATTTCAGAAACCACCACCGCAGCATCAGAAAGCGCAACATTCGCCAAAGACGACTGTATCCCCGCAGTATCGCTGGCTAAAGCTGCGTTCACCGCAACATAACGACTCTCAAGTGCTTTCCCGTCTATAGAGATAGTGCCCGTAGCAGACAACGACACTGCCTTATCAAGGTGCAAAACCAAAACCGGCTCTGAATCCGTAGCAGGAGCAGCAGAAGCTGAACCCAACACAGTAAACAACACCCCCAACGGCAGGGCAGCAAGCAGCAAGAAGCCAGCCAACACCCCCGATTTAGACTTGCGCAACCCCCGCTTCTCTGTTACGAAAAGCATCGCGCTCGCAGAAACAAAAGCTAAACCAGCCGAAACGCACAACACCACCACCACAAAACCACCAACTGAAACCCCACCGGCAGAAACCACAGTATCTGGGTCATCCGGAGAATCACCACCAGGAGTATCACCCGGAGAACCACCACCACCAGGAGTATCACCCGAATCTGTCACCACTATCTCAACAACATAACTGTACGAAACCGAAGTGCCAGCATCCGTATCCGCACCGAAAGCAGAATCCGACGCGCTAAGAGAAGCCGCTACGAAAAGGGCAGCAACAAAAGCACAAAAGACGAAAAAGAGGGCAACAACAATTGGCTTATCAGCAGACGAACTTGAGCTTCTGGTCACCGCATAGCGAGGTTTCATTGCACAAGACTAACAGCCCCGCTATCTCACGTATTGGACATCTCGTATACCGAAGGTTGTACGCTGCACTAGCCCACTCCTTGAGGGGAAGCGGGAGTTAATACTACTGCCCATTTAATGCGCGGCGCAGTTCTTCCAACTGCTCGGCAACTCGGATTTTTGCGGTGCCGCCGCGACCGGTGCGGGAGGCGATGGAGCCGGTGACGGTTAGCACTGACAATACGTCGGGGGTGAGCTGGGGGTCGATGACGGCTAGTTCATCCGGGGTGAGGTCGGATAGCTCTTTACCCAGCTGTTCGCAGTGGCGTACCGCGCGTCCGGTGATGTCGTGGGCGGTGGCGAAAGGCACCCCGGAGCGCACCAGCCAGTCGGCCATGTCGGTCGCTAGCGAGAATCCAGCGGCGGCGTTCGCCTCCATACGGGCGACATCGAACGTCAAAGTGGCGATTAGTCCGCTCAAGGCGGGCAGCACCAGATGAAGGGTGTCTATGGAGTCAAACAGTGGTTCTTTGTCCTCTTGCAGGTCGCGGTCGTATGCCAGCGGTAAACCTTTGCAGGTGGCGAGCAACCCCGCCAGGTTTCCGATGAGACGTCCGGCCTTGCCACGGGCTAGTTCAGCCACATCGGGGTTCTTCTTCTGCGGCATGATGGACGACCCGGTAGACCACTCGTCCGCTAAGCGCGCGTAGCCGAACTCTTGGCTGGTCCAGATGATGACATCCTCGGCAAGCCGGGAAAGGTCTACCCCAATTTGGGCTGAGACGTAGGCCGCTTCGGTGGTGAGGTCGCGGGCGGCGGTGCCGTCGATAGAGTTGGCCACCGAAGTGGCGAATCCCAAATCGTGAGCGACCGCCACCGGGTCGAGACCTAGCGAAGTACCAGCCAGCGCTGCGGAACCGTATGGGCTTTCGGCAAGCCGCGAGCCCAAATCCCGCAACCGTTGCATGTCGCGCAGCAGCGGCCAAGCGTGAGCTAACAGATGGTGGCTGAGCAGCACTGGTTGCGCAATCTGCATGTGGGTGCGACCCGGCATCGCCACCCCCAGATACTCGGCGGCTTTATCGCCCAGCGCGTTCGCTAACTGTGCCAGTGCTGCGGTTAAGTTGCGGGCCTCGTCACGTATATACATCCTTATCAGAGTGGCAATCTGGTCGTTGCGGCTGCGTCCGGCGCGCAGTTTACCGCCAAGAGCACCCCCGACCCGCTCTATCAGCACCCGCTCCAGCGCGCCATGTACATCCTCATCGCTGGGTTGGGGCACCACCCGCCCCGAAACCACGTCGGCATCCAGCCGCACCAGCGCCGCATCCATCTCACGTAGCTCTGCGTCGCTCAACAACCCGGCGCGGTGCAGCGCTTTGGCGTGGGCGCGTGACCCGGCGATATCGTAGCGCGCCAAACGCCAATCGAACTGGGTGGATTTGGAGAGCGCGAACATCGCTTCGGCTGGGGTGGCATCGAAACGCCCGCCCCACAGCAGGCCAGCCGAATGACCCGAATGCTTATCTGACACGGCTTTATTCTGCCTTATCCCGATTTAACTTACGATTTCTGCGGCGCGCCCGCTGCGAGCCATCAGCGCGAACCAATCCGCCAACGCCGCCCCGCCGACGCCCTCGCGCCCAATCACCAAGATAGTGTCGTCACCGGCGATGGTGCCAATCACCTCCGGCATCCCGGCGCGGTCGATAGCGGACGCGAAGTACTGCGCCGCACCCGGCGGGGTGCGTACCACGCAGAGGCTGCCCACCGCATCCACTCCCACTAGCGCTTCCGTGCTAAGTTTCGCCAGCTTGCCCAGCATCCCCGTGCGATCTACCGCATCCGCGTTGAGCGGTGCATACACCAGCCGTCCCCCGGTGCCGCGCACCCGCACCGCACCCACCTCCAGCAGGTCGCGGCTGAGCGTACCTTGGCTGACGCTGATACCCTCAGCCGCCAGCAGGTCCGACAACTCGGCCTGTGAGGAGATCTCCTGCTGCTGTATCAACGCCAAAATCCGGGCGTGCCGCACCTGCCGGCCCGCCGGAGTTGGCGTTAGGTTGGCATGGGTGGGTTCACTCATCGGGACATCACCTGATTCAGGGTTTCAATAAAGATGGTTACGAAAGCGTCGATTTCGGCGCAGGTGGTGATGAGGGGCGGAGCGATACGTATCACCGCATCACGCGGAGCGTTCACTATCCAACCGGCGTTTAACAAGGCGAGTTGCAAGTCGGCGGCTACCGGTTGGTCTAGCACGATGCCGCGCAGCAGCCCGCGCCCCCGTATCTCAATGATGTGCGGGTTGTGGGTCGCTAGCAGTGCGGATGTTAAATACGCGCCCAACTGGTTTGCGCTGGCCACTAAGTCTGCGGTTTCCAATACGTCGAGCACCGCAAGCCCGGCGGCAGCGGCCACTGGATTCCCGCCGAATGTGGTGCCGTGCGCACCGGGGGTGAAAGTGTTCGCTAACTCCCCGATGGCTAGGCAAGCCCCTACCGGGAACCCGTTGCCCAACCCTTTCGCCACCGTGATGATGTCGGGCAACACCCCGTCTGCCACGCTCACCAACCATTCGCCACAGCGCCCCAATCCGGTCTGTATCTCATCCACCCAGAGCAGCGCCCCCACCTTTTGGGTCAGCTCTCGCGCTGTCGCCAGATAGCCCGTCGGGGCTGGGACTACGCCGTTTTCACCCTGAATTGGCTCTAACACCACTGCAGCGCAGCTATCGTCCACTTCGGCTTGGAGTGCGGCGGCATCGCCGTATGGCACAAACACCACCTCGGGCGGCAACGGCTCGAACGGTTTGCGGTACTTCTCGGTGCTGGTGATAGCGAGCGCCCCCAGCGTGCGCCCGTGAAACGAACCCTCCATCGCCACAATTTTGGTACGCCCGGTGAGCCGAGTGAGCTTGAACGCCGCCTCATTAGCCTCTGCGCCAGAGTTGGTGAAAAACACCCGCACCTGTTCCGGAGCAACAACGCTCGTATCATCCAGATGCCCCCCCGCTTTCGCACCGCGCACGATACGCACCAACCGCTCCGCGAGCGCCACCTGAGTGGGTGAAGCAAAAACGTTAGAGATGTGATCTAGCGTGCCCAACTGCTCCGACACCGCGTGCTGCACTGCCGGGTGGCAGTGCCCCAAAACGTTCACCGCCAACCCACACAGGAAATCCGTATACTGCTTCCCCTCCGCGTCCCACAGTTGCGACCCCGCCCCGCGCACCAACACCCGCTGCGGATTATTCGTAGGCATCCACGCTGCCCGATACCGACCCAGAAGCCCCGCTGCCTCAGTATCGCCTACTCTTTCAACAGTTTCCATCTCAACC
>JAITED010000173.1 GCA_031282235.1 Propionibacteriaceae bacterium
GTATTAGCCGCCGCCACCACCCAAGAAAAACACCTTTTCCGCTACTTCAAACAGCGCTGACCACGACTCGCCCAAACCGCCATCGGGTAGCGATAATTGTCAAAATAGATTGTCGTGAACCACACCTGCGGGCCGTGGTTTAGATGGGGTGGGTGGTTATGCCGAGGTTGTGTGCGGCTTTGGTTAGCCGCTCATCAAAGGTTGCTATGGTTGCGTTGTTGGCGTGCGCGGCGTATACGACCACAGCGTCGGGCATTTTTAATCGAGTTTCTCTGCGAATAGCGGCTAACGGAGACTTGTCTGCCGCAGTGAGGTCAATAACCCTAATGCCGAAACCGGTTAAGATATTTTCCCAGATGGCGGCAGCTTCGGGCTGTTCCTGCACCATAACCTCTGCTCCCGTAAGCGCAGATATTGCGAATTGGTCAATGGTCGCCATTATGGAGATAGCCGCGTCGTGGTGGGTGTTGTTCGCGTCTGCAAAAGCTGCTAAAACGCAGGCGTCGAGAATAATCACTCTGGCCACTCCGCTTTCCGCTGTTCGTCCCAGTCAGCGGGGTAAGTGCCTGTGAACACGCCCGCATACTTTTCTATCATGCGGCGGCGGTGTTCAGCGGAGGCGAGCATCTGTTCTGCGCTTTCGACGAGAACTTGGCGCACCAGTTCAGCGCGGGTTTTACCCGGCCACCTTAAGGCAGCTATGTCCAGCGCCGCCGCTATCTCTGGCGTCTCGGTTATCGTATGACGGTCTAGGGTTGTAGGCATACGCATAAGTGTAGCACTGGTGCCGTACCATTTACTGGCTCCGGCACTACCTCAGGCTAAATCTAGGAAGTGGTCTAGGACTCGGGCACCGAAGCGCAATGATTCTAGCGGCACCCGCTCATCTACACCGTGGAACATGGCGTTGAAATCTAGTTCTGGGGGCAGTTTCATGGGGCAGAAGCCGAAGCAGCGGATGCCTAAACGGTCAGCGAAGTTTTTGGAATCAGTGCCAGCTGATAGCAGATACGGCACGGCGCGCGCCGCTGGGTCCTCGCGGCTCAGCGCCACCTGCATCGCGTCCACCAACTGACCGGCGAACTCTGTCTCGATGGAGGGGCATTCGCTCACGGTTTCGACTCGTATTTTCTCGCCTACTAGCTCTTTTACGGTGGCTAGCATCTCGTCGCGTTTACCCGGCAGGAAACGGCCATCAATCACGGCCTCGGCGCGGGTCGGAATCACGTTAGAGGCGTATCCTGCGTCTAGCCGGGTCGGATTAGTGGTGTGCGACATGCAGGCACCGATCATCCGGGCGATACCGCCGAGCCGGGACAGTGTGGTCTCAATGTCGTCATACTCAATCTTGGTGCCCCAAGCGTCCTCCAACGCGTGTAAAAACGCTGATTGCGCCGGATGCAGTTCCACCGGCCACTGATAATTGCCGACGCGCCCCACCGCAGCGGCCAATTCGGTGACTGCGTTGTCGAAGTTACGCATCGAACCGTGACCCGCCGTGCCCTCAGCGATGAGTTTCATCCAGAACAGACCCTTCTCAGCCGTCTCCACCAGATACAGCCGCAGGTCGTCGCGCACGGTGAGCGAGAAGCCGCCCACTTCGCTGATAGCTTCGGTGCAGTCCGCAAGCAACTCCGGGCGGTTATCGGTAATCCACTGCGAACCTAAAGGCCCAGAGGTTTCTTCGTCGGCAAAAAACACCAGCCGCACCGGACGACTCGGTGGACGGCCAGCGCGCAGCCGAGCGCGCACCACCGACAACACCATCGCATCCATGCCCTTCATGTCGATAGCGCCGCGCCCCCACAACATGTCATCAACGATCTCCCCGGCGAACGGTGGATACGTCCAGTCGGCGGCGTTAGCTGGCACCACATCAGTATGCACATGAATCAGCAACGGCTCACGGCTTAAGTCGGTGCCCTCCGGTGCCCAGTTGGCGATCACCGAAGTGCGCTTAGGCACCGGCTCAACAAACTGACACTCCAACCCCACCTCACTCAGCTTCTCAGCGACGTACTCTGCCGCCACCCGCTCCCCCGGCCCGTCCCCCGTAGCCCCATAATTAGACGTATCAATACGCATCAAATCACGCGCAATATCAACCACTTCAGCAGCAACGGAGTGTAGCGGTGTTTCCGGCATTATCAGCCTCTTTCCAATCAGATTTTCGCAGCGATTCAACTGCTAAGTATACGGAGTTAAATACGTTTAGCTCGGCGCAACGTTGCGGCTCTTATCTGCCGCAGTATCTTGTCCGCGGCGGCGCGTAGCTCTTCCCTAGTGGCTGGGGAAGATTTTACGGGCTATACGTTGGTAGCGCGATGCTTGCGTATACATTGCGTATACTGAACGGGTCGATATAGAAGCGCTAGACGATAGGGGCAGGAGATGGCGGTTACAGCTTTGGCTACAGAGGTTGTGAATCTGCGGGCGACACCGGATGACCGGGCTTTGTTCGATTTGGCGGCGGGTATTAAGGGGCAGAGTCGCACGCAGTTCATTTTGGGGGCTGCGCGGGTGGCCGCTATGGATGCCGTGGTTGGCCGCAGCATTATTGAAACCACTCCGGAAGCTCTGCAAGCGTTCCACGACACGCTAGCCCGCAGCCCACTACCGAACGCTAATCTGCGTAAAACGCTAGCCGCACGACTCGACCAAATCCGCGAATGAATGATTTACGTATTGAGCCGCTGCGGGATGACCACGCCTTAGAGACGTTCTCTTGCGGCGAGAATCTTATCGACGTTTGGTTGCGGCGGCACGCCATAAAGAACCAGACCACTGGCGCGTCCAGAACTTTTGTGGCGGTCACTGCTAGTGAGCGTGTGGTTGGGTTTTATTCTCTAGCGTCGGGGAACATCGCTGCCACGGTGAGCACAGGTCGTTTTCGCCGCAATATGCCTGACCCGATTCCGGTGGTGGTGTTGGGGCGTTTAGCTGTCGATACCGAATACCAAGGACGCGGGATAAGTCGCATCATGGTCGGTGATGCAATCCTCAGAACGGCGCAAGCCGCCGACATATTAGGGATACGCGGAATCGTAGTCCACGCACTCCGCCCCGACCTAAACGCTTTCTACACCGCGCTAGGTTTCACCCAACCACACCCCACAACCAACCTATTAATGATTACCCTATCCGATGCCCTAGCAGCCATAAACGCCCACTCGGAGTAACCCCTGTACAACCGTGCGCGAGAGAGGACTTGAACCTCCACGCCCAGTAACGGGCACTAGCACCTCAAGCTAGCGCGTCTACCTATTCCGCCACCCGCGCATACGCCAACTATCTCATCTGGCGCGAAAGTCACGATAGCACTAAGTTACCCCTGCTGGCTAACCGGACTAGTGGTATTGAACGTCACCAAGAGCTTGGGGGCAGTTCTCGCGTACTGGGCTTTTTGACGATGGCGTATACGATGGCCACCGGGATAGCGATTACGGCTACGGAGACTAGCAGACCCAGAATGCCGGAGATTATGCCGCCGATGATTTTGAATGCTATTACGAAAGCGATAATCCCGACCGCCGCCTTGAGAATCTGGTTCATGTGTCCCCCTGCCTAGAGTTTTCGACTCAAATTGAGTGTCATAGACTCAACTTTAACACGGTTGGGGTCAGATGGGTTAGCTACGCAATAGGGCGCGTCGTCAGATAGTCTCCCCGCCACTGCTACCTGGATACGCGGTCAGATGGGTTAGCTACGCAATAGGGCGCGTCGTCTCCGTATTAGTTTGAGGGGGCATAGGGGGGAAGTACGCTGTCAGTATCCGATAAAGGTGCGGTTCTCAAAGTCGGAATCTCGACAAGCTAGAATTGGAATCAGGTTCTGCACAAACGGCATCGTTGCCGTGATTTAAAGAAAGGCAAATACCCATGAAAGCACTTGAAGGCATCACCGTACTAGACCTGTCTCGGGTTCTAGCGGGCCCATACACCGGCATGATGCTCGCCGACAACGGCGCTAACGTAATCAAAATTGAAGCTCCCCGTACCGGCGACGACAGCCGCGCATTCGGCCCATTCGTCGGCAAAGAGAGCGCCTATTTTATGAGCCTTAACCGCAACAAGCGCTCTATCGTCATGAACTTCAAGAACCCGGAGCATGTTGCCGCGTTCAAAGAACTCGTGAAGCACGCTGACGTGGTTTTGGAGAACTACCGTCCTGGCACCACCGATAAGCTCGGTATCGGCTACGACGTGCTGAAAGAAATCAACCCGCGCCTCATATACGCCCAATGCTCGGGCTTCGGAGACACCGGCCCGTATCGCTTAAAGCCAGCGTATGACGTAGTGGTGCAGGCAATGGGTGGCATCATGAGCATCACCGGTCAAGAGGGCGGCGAGCCAACTCGCGTCGGCGCTTCCGTCGGTGACGTCATCGCCGGTATCTTCACTGCTTTCGGCGTGTCCACGGCACTCGTCGCCCGCGAAAAGACCGGTGTGGGTCAGAAACTCGATATCTCCATGCTCGACTGCCAGGTGGCAGTGCTGGAGAACGCTATCGCGCGTTACGTCACCACCGGCACCTCCCCAGTGCCGATTGGCAACCGTCACCCGTCTATCACCCCGTTCGCCGCGTTCACCGCGTCCGACGGTTGGGTTATCGTGGGTGCTGGCAACGACAAACTGTGGGGCGGCTTGTGCGACCTCATCGGGCAGCCTGAACTCAAGGCCGACCCGCGCTTCTTGACCAACGGCGACCGTACTAACAACGTGTACGAACTGACTCCGATCCTCAATGAGGCGTTCTCACATCGCACTATGAACGAGTGGCTCACCGATTTGGAGGCCGCCGGTCTGCCCTGCGCGCCAATCAACAACGTGGAGAAGATCGTAAACGACCCGCAGATTGCTGCTCGGGAAATGATTGTCGAAGTCACCCACCCGGTGGCTGGCCCGCTCAAGATGCCCGGTGTGCCGATTAAGTTCTCGCAGACCCCTGGTGGTGTCGAAACCCCAGCCCCGCTGTTGGGCCAGCACACCTCCGAGATTCTGCAAGAGGTACTCGGCTGGAGCAAAGAAAAGGCTGACGACTTCGCCGCTCACTCTGAGGACTAAACCGAACTAGAGCGGACTGAAGCGGACTAAAGCGAATTAAGGCGGTTAGCCCAGCAACGTACGGTCATCAAGCGTGGCGTTTGCGCTGGCAAAAAGGGCTAACAGGTCAGATACGGTGGCGTCGGCTTTCTCGGACGAGGTCAACTGGTGAATAATGCGCCCCTCGTGCATCATCAGCAGTCGGTTACCCATACGGAGCGCATGTTCCATGTTATGAGTGACCATGAGGGCGCTGAGTTGACCGTCCGCTACCACTTGCCCGGTGAGCTTTAGCACTGCTTCGGCGCGCTCTGGGTCTAAAGCGGCGGTGTGTTCGTCTAACAACAGCAGCGCCGGGGCAGTGAATGACGCCATCAGTAGGCTTAACGCTTGGCGCTGCCCACCGGAGAGCAACCCCACCCGGTGCGTCATGCGGTTCTCTAAGCCCAAGCCGAGGCTGCGTAGTTCCTCCCGGAAACGAGCTTTACGGGAGGAACTCACCCCGCGCCGCAGCGTGCGATGCTGCCCCCGCGTCAAGGCGACGGCGAGATTCTGCTCAATGCTCATGTGCGGCGCGGTGCCCGCCTGCGGGTCTTGAAAGACGCGCGCAATCATCCGGGCGCGCGCGGATTCGCTGACCTTATCGACACGCACCCCGTCCAACTCGATACTCCCAGCGTCTGGCGGAATCGTACCGGCAATCACGTTCAACAACGTAGATTTTCCAGCTCCGTTAGAACCGATGATGGTGACAAAATCCCCCGTCTCTAGGGTGAGGTCAATGCCACTTAAGGCGCGGCGTTCATTCACCGTACCCGGAAAGAACGTTTTGGAGACCCCAGTCAGTTTAAGCATCAGTTATCTCCCCCATCCACTACCGCAGTGGTAGTGGCATCAATGGAAGCCAGCGGCGAGAACGGGTTGGGCACTACGGTCATCGGCTCCGGGATGTCGTCACGTTTGCGGCTGATACTGAACTTGCCGACCAGCTCCCGTATTCGCTTCGACTGCGAAATGACTAGGGCAATCACCACAATCACCGCCGAAATCACTTTCATGTCCTGGGCTTTCAGGAACGGAGCCTTGAGGGCGAAGAAGATGACCAGTCGATACGCCACCGAGCCGACCACTACGCCTAACGTAGTCAAGAACATGTAGCGGGTGCCCAACAGCGCGCCGCCGAGAATTACGGAAGCCAACCCCACCAGAATCAGCCCCGTCCCACCGCCGATGTCGGCAAAACCGGAGTACTGCGCCATCAGCGCCCCACAAAGCCCCACCAATCCGTTCGCCAACATCAGCGCTATGGTCTTGGTGCGCCCCGAGTTCACCCCAAAGCTGGCCGCCATCGCCGGATTATCGCCGGTCGCCATCACGGCTAACCCAAAATCCGTAGCCAGAAACCAGTCGATAGCGAACTTCAACGCCAACGCCACCAGCGCCAGAATCGCCACCGACACCCACGTACCAATCAACCGTTGCTGCAATAGGGGGCTAAACAGCGTGGTACGGTTCAACAGCGGGATGTTCGGCCCGCCCATGATGCGTAAGTTGATGGAGTACAGCCCCAGCATGGTGAGGATGGACGCCAGCAGCGGGTCGATACGGCACACCACATGCAGAAACGCGGTGACTCCCCCAGCGGCTGCCCCCGCCAACAGGCCAGCTAGCGTGGCGACATACGGCGACACTCCGTTGCTGATGAGCACCGCCGCCGTACCGCCGCCCGTAGTGAACGAGGCATCCACCGTAAGGTCAGCGAAGTTGAGAATCCGGAAAGTGAGGAACACACCGAGGGCGAGTACAGCGTATATCAACCCTTGGTCAATGGCTGCCAACATTATTTCAAGCTCGCCAAACTCATCAGGAAGCGGTTTTGATAATCGACGCTTGGTCGAGTATCGCCTGCTCGATGGTGAGCCCCATGCTGGCGGCGGCATCCGGGTTAATCATCAACTGCGTTGCCTGCGTGACTAGGCCGGGAATCGTGCCGGGGTTCTCTCCCTCAACCAGAATGCGGTACGCCATCGCCGCAGTGTCGCGCCCCATGTCGTAATACGAAAGCCCGCGAGTGGCGATAGCGCCTTTCTCCAGTGATTCGGCATCGGATGAGAACACCGGGATTTGGTGCTGCTGGCCGTATGAGATGACCATTGCGATACCCCCGACTACGGTGTTGTCGGTTGGAATCAGGATGGCGTCCACATCGGCGAGCGCCGCTACGCCGGTAGGAATCTCGGAGCTAGCGGTGATGGCCGACTCCACAATGGTGATGCCCAGCGGTTCAGCCTCGGCCTTGAAAGCCGCCACCTGCACCGCAGAGTTCGGTTCCGCAGCAGAGTACAGCACCCCAATAGTTTTCACCCCGGGCATCAAAGTGTTTATCAGACCCACCGGGAAAGCGTTCGGGTTGAGGTCGGAGGCGCCGGTGACGTTGGTGCCAGACACACCGTCGATGGTGGGCATCAGCCCAGCGTAGGCGGGGTCGGTGACCCCGGAGTACAGCACCGGGCGGTCGTGCTCTAGGTTGACGATGGCCTGCGCTATCGGAGTGGTGATGGCCACAATCAGGTCAAGGTTGGCGTTATCATGCATTTGACTAGCAACTATAGGCACGTTGCTCATCTCGCCTTGGGCATTCTCATCGACGTATGTCACGTCAAGCTTCTTCTCAGCCAGATAGTCAACAAAGCCATCCCGAATACGAGTCAGCGACGGATGCTCCAGCAGCGTTGCGATACCGATAGTGAAACTGGTTTTCGGCTCGGGCGCACCGGTTGACGCGGTGCCGCTGGAGGTTTCAGGTTTCGGGTCATCAGCGCTGCAAGCGGTTAGCGTAAACGCTACCGCCAACGCCGCGAACGTCGCTACCAGTGGTCTCAGAATCTTCATTATGCTGCCCTCTCTCAGCTTTAGCTCACTGCGCGTACGCTGCCCCCATCCCTAAAACGGAACAACTTACACTATAAAGAAGAAATGATACGCTGAGTTGCTAAGAAATACGGAATTGCGAGCCGTGTCTATCGGCAGCACGAACACTGAACCGCTTACTTTGAGTTCTGAGCTTTATTGATTCCTCCGGCGCTGGGTTGAGAGTTCTGATTCATATGTTTTCTTCTGTGTCTACGATTACGGCGTGGAGTTCGCCTATCGGGAGCGGTTTAAGCGCGAAAACGGCGGAAGGGGTGTGGTTGAAACTGCCGGTAATTCCCACTGCCGACCAGTCAATACGCCACGTCACCGCTAGCGAGATGTTATATACACCGGGGTCAAGGTACGTATAGCCACAATCGGGCGACTCCCCCATCGGATTCGACAAATTAACCGGACGCCGCGGCATACGTACACAAGACACCACATCCCGGTTCCCCATATCAAACACATACGACACCGGCGTAGCCGTAATTTTTATCGTCAAACCATCCTGCACCACCGTATTCGTAACCACCGATTGCGACGGAGCGTATAGCCAAACCGGAAAACCAACCGCCAACATCTTCCACTCGTTATTGTCCGGGTCTGGTAGCGCCATCGGGGTGGGACGCGGCAGCACTAACTTATTCACCGCATTTTTTGCGGCCTTGGTTACCGTAGTAGTGCTCGGTTTCCGAGTAGTGGTTTTAGGGGCGGTAGGTTCTACCGGGTCAGGTTTATTTTTCAACGAACCATCACACATCTCGGGGATGAATATGCCCTTGCAATCGGTATCCCATACCGGTTGAGTAGCACCAGAACCGCCACTGTTAGAACCACTGTTAGAACCACCGTTAGACCCACCAGAACCACCACTAGAACCCCCAGAACTCCCAGTATTGGACGAACCCCCCGATTGACCAGCGGAAACGGTTATCGTATCGTCGTCGGCGCCTGTGGTAATTGTTGTATCTTCATTGCTTATGCCGCTCTGAGGGACTAACCCACCAAACCCTAGCGCGATGGCCGTGATTGCTGTAATTAAAATGGACATTCTTCTACCTTTTCTGTGGTTCGGTCGTAAATCTTGATGACATTGTCCGTATCGCGTGCGAAAAACACCACAGCGTGAGAGATATTGCTTAGGGCTGGGGTATGCACGCTACCGTCAGGATTCAGGGAATCGGTTTTTTCGTGGCGGGTGCATTCTTCAATTGAAATAAATGCGCCTGTACTCTTATCCGGCTCAGGTGCGCGCCGCCAACCCTCGATAACATCTACATTCGTACCGGCATACGACAAACCCATATCCCAGAGTCTTTTGAAGTACCATTCAACCCATTCCAATTCTGACCCCATGTAGCACTTCTTAATCTCAGGAGAGGCAAACTCTGTCCCACCTTGCTGCACAGTTGCGTACTCCAAAGCAACACATCTTTCGTATATCTCAAATACGTCTTGATACAACTGTTCCTCTAACGCCGAGAGGGAAGATTGCGGTTCCTGCTCCCCGCTACTACACCCACTCAACAGCAACACGGCGACGCAAGCCGCCCCGACAAGCCTTTTTAGCTGCCCCATTCCCATCTCCTTAAACTTTTACTCCTGCGCAAAAACGCACAAAGAAATACTGACACAAAGTCAAGGGGCCAAAACGAGTTATCCACAGCCAATTTTTAGCAACTTTTCGCCCAACCACCGTAAAAAATCTCGCCCTCTCCACGTCTTGGCTATCGCAGAGCGAGCGCAGCAGACGCCCCTACCCCGTCATGCTGCGCGCAGTCGCAGCATCCAGAAACCCTGCCCGTGTAAAGCCAGCCCCCATCTTTAGCTCTGACACCGGGAATCATCTTGCACCGGGTTGGGTTGCCCACGGTGCCAGCACTAAAGGATGGTGGTTGAGTTCTTCTCGGCTCAAGTTCCTGGATACTGCGACTTCGGCCTTACGGCCTGCGCGCAGCATGACGGGGACGGGGAGCGCGGTTAGTTCAGTTCGGAGAGCCAAGGGGGGTTGGCACCTTTTCGGGAAAGGGTGATGGCGGCGGTGCGGGTAGCGAAGTCTAGGGCGGCGCGGAGTTGCTCGGGGGTGAGGGCGGCTAGGGCAGAGCGGTTTTCTGCACCTAACAGGGAGGAGCACCACAGTTGGTGGATGAGGCCGGACATGAAAGAATCACCGGCGCCTACGGTATCCACTACGGTTACGGCGGGGGGTGGTTGGCGTAGGTGCAGGCCGCTCCCAGTCCAGGCTTGTACACCATCGGCTCCGGCGGTGAGTATCAGCAGCGACGGGCCACTGGCGAGCCACGCTAGCGCGCTAGCTTCGGGGTCGCGTCCGGGATAAAGCCAAGCTAAATCCTCGGTGGAGGCTTTCACTACGTCTGATGCGGCGCAGTTCGCCTCCATCTGGGCGCGCACTTGGTCTGCGCTGCCGATGGCGTGCGGACGGGCGTTCGGGTCGTATGTGATGGTGGATACGTCTCGGAAGCGGCGTAGCACTTCCAAAACCTCTAGGCAGCCGGGGAACTTGCTCGCCCCGATTGAGCCGGTGTGTACCACTAACGGGCGCCAATCAGCCGGTAGTTGGGGCACATGCCACGAAATGTCAAATACGTAGCGCGCTGAGCCATCGGGCTGAAACACCACCTCGGCGCTGGGGGTACGCGGGGCACCGTATGTCCCCGGCAGCACCTGCACCCCGGAGTTCGCCAAGTGGGCATCAATGAGTTCACCGCGGGCATCGTGAGCGTACCAAGTTGCCAGCCGTACATCGTGCCCCAGCCGCCCCAAACCCACGGCGGTGTTCATCGGAGAACCGCCCGGATACTCGGCCACCCCGCCCGCACTATCGGGCACAATGTCCACTAAAGATTCCCCGACCACCAGCGCGAATTGTTCATCCATTAATCTGACCTAACCTCGCATCCTGGGGCGGGATTTCACCGGAACCGCGTACTACTAGCACGGCTGGGACTTCGTAGCGTTTGGGGGGGCTATCGTCGCCACTGATACGGGCGAACAGGCACTCGGCTGCTAGCTTGCCGATAGCGACGGGGTCTTGACGCATCACTGACATGGGCGGGTCAACTAGGTCGCTGGTGTCAATGTCGTCAAAGCCGATGAGCGCCACCCGATGCGACAACCCGTGCCGCTGCAACACCCGGATGGCGCCGATAGCGGCCATGTTGCGGCTAGCGAATACGGCGGTGGGCGGGCTAGCTAACCCCAGCAGCCGTTCCATCGCCTGTTCCGCGTCTTTTACGGTGGCGATACCATAAACTTCCAGCGCCGGGTCGATGGCGACACCAGCTTGGGTGAGCGCATCTTCGTAGCCAAAACCACGGTCGGTGGCGGTGGAAATCTGCTGCTCATCAGCCAATAGCGCGATACGGCGGTGGCCATAGCGCAACAGATGTTTAGTGGCCACCCGCGCCGCCACCCGGTTGTTGGCCGTCACCACATCAGCTTTTACGCCGATGGGTTCGCGGTCTACGTATACGCTGGGGAGGTTCGCACCAATCAACTGCGCGATACTGGCGTGGTTCTCCGGGGTGGGCGTTATGATGAAGCCGTCCACGCGCCGGGACAGAAACGCCCTAATCAACCCCTCCTCGGTGGACGTATCACCCTCTGTGGAGGCCGCGAACACCGCCACTTGCCGTTTGGAGGCCACCTCCTCCACGCCTTGAAAAATCGCGGACGAGAACGGGTTGCCCACCGAAGCGATGAGGAGAGCTACGGTACGGGTCTCCCGCGAGCCGCGCGCCAAACTGGCAGCGGCGGCGTCGGGGAAAAACTGCAACTGGTCAGCGGCAGCCTGCACTCGGTTTACGGTGTCTGCTGACACCCGCGGTTCGCCGTTCACCACCCGGGATACAGTCTTGATGCTCACTCCAGCCAACGCCGCGACATCCCGCATAGTGACTCTGCGATCCGCTGACTGCGCTCCCTGCACACTCATCGCGCACCGACTTTCTCTACTGCGTCGCCCGATCTCGGCAACGGCTGCATATCGTTCACTGCTGTACCGGGCAACACCATTGTCCCACTCCGGCTGCTCTCATTATGACAGCGTTGTCAAGTGTCGGCAAAACACGCCGTATTTCTTTTCCGTATCCTTAACAAATCCTTAATGAATTCACACGGTTAATAGCGCCTTTTGTGGTTGACATTCGCCACAGCGCGACATAGGCTCATGCCATGACAACGTTGTCATCTGAGATATTGCCACCTACCTCGGACGAGTCGGACGAGCAGAGTGCTGGCGTGGAGTCGATGCGCTCTGACGATTACATCCTGCGTATGATGCACATCACCAAAGAGTTCCCCGGAGTGCGCGCGCTTGACGATGTAACCATGAACGTGCGGCGTGGCGACATCCACGCCATCTGCGGCGAGAACGGCGCTGGCAAATCCACCCTGATGAAAGTGCTCTCGGGCGTCCACCCCTACGGCACCTACACCGGCGACATCATCTACAACGGCCAAGAGATGCGCTTCAAGGTCATCAAAGACTCCGAAAAGGCTGGCATCGTCATCATCCATCAGGAG
>JAITED010000181.1 GCA_031282235.1 Propionibacteriaceae bacterium
CACGGAGTTGCCTTGGGCTTTCAGTGACTCGGCCAGGGTGACCGCGAGCATCCCGAAGAGCGTGGTGAACTTGATCACCGGGTTCAACGCCACCGATGAGGTGTCCTTGAACGGGTCGCCCACCGTATCGCCCACCACCGAAGCGTCATGCAGCGGGGTGCCTTTGGCATCTAGGTCAACCTCAACCAACTTTTTAGCGTTATCCCAAGCCCCACCGGCGTTGGCCATGTAGATGGCCTGATAGAGACCGAATAGGGCGATGGAGATGAGATAACCGATGAACAGATACGGGTCAACGAACGCGAACGCTAGGGTGGCGAAAAACACCCCAAAGAAGATGTTGACCATGCCCTTCTGTGCGTACTGGGTGCAGATTTGCACCACTTTCTTCGAGTCCTCCACGCTGGCTTTCGTCTCCCCATCCAGATGCAGATTTTGCCCGATGAACTCCACTGCGCGGTAAGCACCGGTGGAGACCGCCTGCATGGAAGCGCCTGAGAACCAGTAGATGATTGCGCCACCGGCCACCAACCCCAGCAGGAACGGCGCATGTATCAGTGAGAGTTTGTCCGTATTCTGGGTGAGCTTATCGGTGAGACTCATGATGATGGAGAAAATCATGGTGGTGGAACCCACTACAGCGGTGCCAATCAACACCGGTTTGGCTGTGGCCTTGAACGTGTTGCCCGCGCCATCGTTCTCCTCCAAGAAGTGCTTGGCGCGCTCCCACTGCGCAGTGAAACCGTACTCAGACTCAATCTCAGCATCAATACCCGGCAGTTCTTCAATGGTTGACAGTTCGTATACGCTCTGCGCGTTGTCAGTCACCGGCCCGTATGAATCGACAGCGATAGTCACCGGCCCCATCCCCAAGAAACCGAACGCCACTAGGCCAAACGCAAAGATAGCCGGGGCGAGCATCAGTGCGGACAACCCCAAAGTGGAGATTAGGAACGCGCCGCCCATCAGCGCCACGATAGCGATACCGAGCCAGAAACCGGAGAAGTTGCCGGAAACCACGCCCGCCAAGATGTCCAAGCTGGGGCCGCCCTGCTGCGCCGAAACTACCACCTCCCGGACATGTTTCGAGTTGGTGGACGTGAACGCTTTCACCAACTCGGGAATCAACGCCCCCGCGATAGTGCCGCACGAGATGATGAGTGAGAGTTTCCACCACATCCCGTCGCCCAAATCGTTGATGAGGAAGTATGACGTTACGAAAGTGAGCGCGATGCAGGTGCCAGAAGTGAGCCACACCAGATTGGACAGTGGCCGCTCAAAATCCATCACGTCGGTGTGCAGGTAGCGCGCTTTGGTGTAGGCAGCGTTGATGGCGTATGACAGGAACGAAGCCACCACCATCACGATACGGATAGAGAACACCCACACCAGCAACTGCACCTGATGTATCGGGTTGGCCACCCCCAACAGGATGAACGTGATGAGCGCCACCCCGGTGACTCCGTAAGTCTCGAAGCCGTCAGCCGAGGGCCCCACCGAGTCGCCAGCGTTGTCACCGGTGCAGTCAGCGATAACCCCAGGGTTGCGGGCATCGTCCTCTTTGATGTGGAACACAATCTTCATCAGGTCAGCGCCGATGTCGGCAATCTTGGTGAAGATACCCCCAGCGATACGCAGCGCAGACGCGCCCAGCGACTCGCCCACCGCGAATCCGATGAAGCAAGAGCCCGCGACCTCACCCGGCAGGAACACCAAAATGAGCAGCATCATCATCAACTCAAGGCTGATGAGCACCATGCCGACGCTCATGCCAGACTGCATCGGGATGGCGTGGCACGGATACGGTTTGCCGCGCAGCGCCGCGAAAGAGGTACGCGAGTTAGCGAACGTATTGATACGGATGCCATACCATGCGACACCATACGACCCGGCCATGCCGATGAGACTGAACGCCAAAATCAGCCCCACCCGCGCGAAAGAGAACCCCACCAGCACCTTGTAGTACGCGAAAATCACCGCTCCGATGAACACCCACAGCAGCATCAGGAAGCGTCCCTGTTGATTGAGATACGCCTTGCAGGTGGTGTAAATCAGTTCTGACACTTCGAGCATGGATTGGTGCACCGGCAGATTGCGCAGTTTGGTGTACGTATATAGCCCAAACGCAAATCCGAGGGCGCAGATAATCAAACCAATCGCCAACAGGTTCGCGCCGTTGATGCTGCCCAAAAACGTGACTGTTTCTAGGTCGGGGACGACCAGATTGGCTTCGCCGCCCACTTCATGACCGGGGCTACCGGGGTCGGGAGCGCACCCAGAAAAGAGTGTTAGCGCTAGTGTTGCCGCTCCCAGGCCGAGCCAAAACGGCTTTCTGACCTGGGAGCCCTGCTTGGAGTCGGGGGAGGTATTTCCTGAATCTGTGGTTACCACGGCACTTCCTCATCAGTGAATCCGATATTCATAAGGTGAGGCGATTGACGGCCTCGTCTCGTAATCGTCTGACGAAAGCAGCTTCACTATGGCGACCTCATCGTCCCCATTCGTTCACTGAAACGTCGAACTTAACGCTAGTCTAGCGGGCATACCTGCGACTAAACAACGCTATTACGTCGCGCGTGTCTTAGCAGTTGTGATACGGGCAAAGTCAGCGCCTAGATTGCCAGTACGGCGTATTTACGCAAGAATACTGTTGTGAAAAACGACGACTCCACCAGACAACAGGTGCTGTCCAGCATTATGGCGCGCGGGCCGATGACCGCTGTGGCGTTGGCGGAGACGTTAGAGCTTACGGCAGCCGCTATCCGGCGCCATCTGGAAACGCTAGTAGCGACGGGCGATTTGGAGCCACGCCTAGTGCCGCAGCGCGGGCCGCGGGGGCGGGGACGCCCCGCGAAACTGTTCGCGCTCACCGAGTTGGGCAGGTCACGTTTTCGTAACTCCTACAGCACCATCGCCCTAGAGGCCATCGCTGAACTGATGCGCGCCGTAGGGCCAGCAGGGTTGGACCGGTTGGCATCGGCGTTTTTTGAGCCGGTAGGGGCGGAGTTTGCGGCTTTACGAGGCGCGCACCCGGACAACTCCGCAGCCGAGGCGTTGGCTACCGCGCTGGATGAGGGCGGTTTCGCCGCCGCAGTAGACCGACTCCCCAGCGGGGAACAGCTGCTCCAGCACCACTGCCCGGTGGCAGACATCGCCCGGGCGTACCCGCAGCTCTGCGAGATTGAGACCCAGTTCATTGCTAAACTCACCCACAGCCATGTGCAACGCCTTGCCACGATTGCCCACGGCGATGGGGTGTGTACGACGCATATTCCGAAACCCATAGGAGATACCTTGACGCTCGAACCGCCAGCCAAAGCCAGTGTTGCTGCAACATTAAAAATTGCGGGAAGAAAACAGTTGGCGGCGAAGGTTGAGACAGTATGAGCGAGACAGGCTTAACCCAAGCGGAACAGATTGAAGCCCTCTCCACGTATCGCTACGGCTGGCACGATTCGGATGCCGCCGGGGCAGTGGCGAAGCGCGGGCTGGACGAATCCGTAGTGCGCGGCATCTCGGCCATCAAAGCTGAACCGGAGTGGATGCTGGCCAAACGGCTCAAAGCCTTGGAGTTGTTTGAGAAGAAACCCATGCCCACTTGGGGCGGCGACCTCTCCGAAATCGACTTTGACCAGATTAAATACTACGTGCGCTCCACCGAACGCACTGCCGGGTCGTGGGAGGATTTGCCCGCAGACATCAAAAAGACATACGACCGGCTGGGCATCCCCGAAGCGGAGCGGGCGCGGCTGGTGGCCGGGGTGGCCGCGCAGTACGAATCCGAGGTGGTCTACCACAAAATCAACGCCGAGTTGGAGCGGCTGGGGGTCATCTTTTTGGACACCGACACCGGGTTGAAAGAGCATCCGGAACTGTTTGAGCAGTACTTCGGCACCATCATCCCCTCCGGCGATAACAAGTTTTCGGCCTTGAATACGGCGGTGTGGTCTGGCGGTTCGCTCATCTACGTGCCGCCCGGCGTGCATGTTGACATCCCGCTACAGGCGTATTTCCGTATCAATACGGAGAACATGGGGCAGTTTGAGCGCACCCTGATTATCGCGGACGAGGGGTCGTATGTGCATTACGTTGAGGGCTGCACCGCACCGATTTACAAATCGGATTCGCTGCACGCCGCCGTGGTGGAGATTATCGTCAAAAAGGACGCTCGGGTGCGCTACACCACGATACAGAACTGGTCTGGGAACGTATATAACCTAGTCACCAAGCGTGCGGCGGTGGAAGCCGGGGGCACGATGGAGTGGATTGATGGCAACATCGGTTCCAAAATGACCATGAAATACCCGGCGGTGTGGCTGCTGGGGGAGCACGCCAAAGGTGAGACGCTCTCCATCGCGTTCGCCGGCCCGGGGCAACATCAGGACACCGGTTCGAAGATAGTACACGCCGCGCCCCAAACGTCCTCATCCATCGTGTCGAAATCGGTGTCGCGCGGCGGTGGCCGTACCGGCTATCGCGGTTTAGTGATGGTGCGCCCCGGTGCCCACCACAGCCACAACTCGGTGAAGTGCGACGCGCTGTTGGTGGACGATGTATCGCGCTCCGATACGTATCCTTACGTGGATGTGCGCGAGGATGACGTGTCCATGAGCCACGAGGCCACCATCTCGAAAGTGTCTGAGGACCAACTGTTTTACCTAATGAGCCGGGGTTTGGGCGAGGATGAGGCGATGGCGATGATTGTACGCGGCTTCGTGGAGCCGATTGCCCGCGAACTGCCGATGGAGTACGCGCTGGAGCTCAACCGTCTCATCGAACTTCAGATGGAAGGGGCGGTCGGCTGATGACTTCTAATCCTCAGGTGCGCCTAGAATCCCACCTGCACCCCATACCCTCATTCGATGTGGC
>JAITED010000175.1 GCA_031282235.1 Propionibacteriaceae bacterium
CTTAGATGAGCAAAGCGTGACCCACGGAAGCGCAGCCACCGCACCACAAAACCCAACCCGCGACAATTACACTTTCACCGGTTGGGACAAAGACTTCACAAACATCACCTCAAACCTCGACATCACAGCAAAATACGAACCCAACCTCGAAACCCCAAACAACCCAAACAACCCAAACAACCCAAACAACCCAGATAACCCAAACAACCCAAACAACCCAAACAACCCAGACAACCCAGACAACCCAGACAACCCAGACAACCCAGACAACCCAGACAACCCAGACAACCCGGACACCCCAGACAACCCAGATAACCCAGACACTCCAGATAATCCCGATAGTCCTGATGCCCCCACCGGCGGCACCCCCGCTAACACCAGCAATAGTTGGCTATCCATCTTGGCCGTCCTACTGTTAGCTTTGGGTGCAACCCTCAGCGCACTACAACTCTTGAGCCGCCCCCGACGGGTCTAGTTAAGAACTAGCCCTACCTCTACCGTGACGCTAGAGATATGGGGTTACCATCACTCGGCTAGGGTTCCTGGATTCTGCGACTACGCGCAGAATGACGGGGTAGGGAATGCACTCCGCTCACCCCGCGCTAGCCAAGACGGAGTGGGGAGTACGCATCGCGCAAGGCAGGCAAATATCCACTCGCAGTGCGACAATGGAACCATGATTCTTGACGCCAATAATTATCTTGAAGTTGCCGACACTGCTGCCGCAGAGATTCGCCGCCGGGCTGGGGTGGAGGGGGTAGACATCGCCCTAGTTTTGGGTTCCGGCTGGTCAGGCGGGGTTGACAAGCTGGGGAGCATCATCGCCACTATCCCGTTGGAAGAACTGAGCGGTTTCAGCCGTCCGGTGGTCGCCGGGCACGGCGGCAACGCCATCATCACCGAAGTGGCGGGGCGCAACGTATTGGTGTACACCGGGCGCACCCACTTCTACGAGGGGCGCGGCACCGATGCCGTGGCACATGGGGTGCGCACCGCCGCCGCGTTGGGCGCGCAGGTGTTCGTCGTCACCAACGGTTGCGGTGGGTTGGATACGTCATGGAAACCGGGGCAAGTGGTAGTGCTGCGCGACCACATCAACCTCACCGCCGCCACCCCGCTGCACGGCCCAACGTTCATCGACCTGTCCGCCGCATACGACCCAGAGCTGCGCGCGCTGGTACACGACATCGACCCCACCCTGCCAGAGGGGGTGTACGCGCAGTTCACCGGGCCCGCGTATGAGACCCCGGCTGAAGTACGGATGGCCGGAATCATGGGCGCGACGCTGGTGGGCATGTCCACCGCCCTAGAGGTAATCGCCGCTCGCGCCGCAAACCTGCGGGTGCTGGGGCTGTCGCTGATGACCAACCTCGCCGCCGGAGTCAGCCCCAACAAGCTAGACCACGCCGAAGTGATTGCCGCTGGCCGCGAAGCCGCCCCCCGGCTAGCAACACTATTAGCCCAAGTCACACAGCGTATCGCCACCACAATCGACTTTGATACGCCCCGCCCAAGCTGAGCGGCAAGCGTAGGCATCGTAAAAGCCAACCCCAAAGCCGTTGCTAGAGACGCCACCCCGGCAGCAACAGCGTCAGTGTCTAGCGCCTAGCGACGCATCACTGGCGAAAGCTCCCTACACTATGTAAACCCAGTTAGGGTAGTCCTCCCTCAACTCCATAGCTCCAGGCTGATTAACGAAGGTATATCTGACAGAATTAGGCATCTCACAAGCATTAATAATGCTAACCAGCGTCTGCCCCTCATCCCCATTGAGGTAAAGCGGAGTTTGCGAATTGAAAGCATACATGAAGTTGTACTCCAGGGATGCTTCAGTTTCGCCCAGGCGTGGGAATACGAAAGACAAAGGCAAACTATCAAGAGCCCCGTAGAAGTTAAAGAAGGCTAAGAAGTAGGAGTCCACCGTCTTAATACCCCCCAGGTCGAAGGAACCAGCAGGCAGCGAGGTAAGAGTACCTCCGAAGTTGAACCCGTAGCAGAAGTAGTTGCCCACCGTGGTGATCCTGCTGGTGTTGAAAGAACCAACGGGCAGCCCCGTAAGAGCCCCGACTGGCTCCATAGGAACATGGCTGGAGTTGAAATTCGCGAAGAAGTAGTTGCCCACCGTGGTGATATTTTCGGTATTAAAAGAGCCAGCAGGCAACGCCGTAATAGCACTGTCGCCGTTGTTGAAACTCGCGAAGAAGGAGTCGCCCACCGCAGTGATACCACCGTTAATTCTAAAAGAACCATCAGGTAGCTTAGTAAGAGCGCTGCCGGAGCTGTTGAAGCCTGCGAAGAAGCTGTCGCCCAGCGTGGCGATACTGCTGATATTGAAAGAGCCAGCAGGCAACTCCGTAAGCGCACCATTGTCGTTAAACCGGGAGAAGAAGTGGTTGCCCACCGTGGCGATACTGCTGGTATTGAAAGAACCATCAGGCAGTTTTGTAAGGGCACCTTCTCGGTTAAAGGCACAGAAGAAGTTATCAGGAGCCACGTTAGCTGAGGTCATGAAACGTTCCATGGGAGGCATAAAAGAAACTGTGACACTCACAGCATCAGTCCAGGATTTAGAAACAAGCGGATCGATGTTATATACGGCGAACGCCCATGCCTGATACCTCGCATCAACTCGTGAAATGAGTCTTACCGTATAGGTCTTAGCAGCGGCATAGGTGTGAATAGTGCTTGTGGTGAGTTGCTGCGAATCAGTGCCGTCACCCCAATTCACATCGAAAGCGTTAGCAAAGTATTTATTAAGCCTCACCGTCTGATCTGGAGCATCTGTTTGTACAGTGAGTTCAATATAGTCATAGATATGAGCAGCGATTCCGGCTGGCTGAGTAAAAGTATAGTTAGCAGCCAACGCGCCCCCGGTAGCGTTCGTGAGACTAAAAGCGCCACTGTAACCCAAAGACTCAGTGGCGTAATACGCCACAGGTGAAGAGAACAAATCAGTTATCCCTTTGACGCCGACACTGCTGAGTTCAAACCTTTCACTCCCCACTAACCCACTAAACGAATCGGGCTCAGTAATAGTCAAAGAAGCAACAGCTGGAGCAGCAGTGGTGTTATCGAATGGTTTACGCGCAGTAAGCGCGCCAGTGAAAACTAAAGGTTTTGGTTTGATGGTGGCCGTACTTTTCTCGGGTGGGGAAAGAACGTATTTGAACGCATCAGCACCAGAAAGCCCATAACCCGAGACCGTGACCTCTTTGTTCGGTGCAGCATCCTTGTCTGCAAAGGTTGCGGTTACGGCTGAAATGTCCAAAGAGACCTTATCCGTTGCGGTGATAGTTCCCGAAAGCACGCCTGACGCAGCTAGCGTCGCGTTCGTATTACCGTCATAAGTCTTGTCAGCCACCCTGACGCCACTAACAGTGAGAGGCTTACGCAAATCAGTAACGACAGTTTCTAAAACTATCCGATACGTTCCTGGAGCAAGAGAATCAGCTACGCTAGCTTGAAAACCGAACGGGTACACACCGTCTGCGGTGGGGGCAGCGATTACGGAGACCACAACAGGGTTTTTAGAGAGTGCAACGTCAGCTAAAGATGACTCTATCCCCGCCGGGGCACTGGCTAGAGCTGTGGTTATCTCAACATAATGGCTCTCAAGCGCGCTCCCGTCTATAGCAATAGAACCCGTAGCAGATAAAGATGCCGTTTTGTCAATCCGTAAAGACAAAACGGGTGTTTGAGCGGGAGAGACAGCAGAAGCGGGCAGGGTTGGACCAACCAAAGTGAAAAACGCTACCAGTGGGAGCGCTAAAAGCAGCAAGAAACCGAGAAACACCCCCCGCCTAGATTCCCTCGAATCATGCTTTTCGGTTACGAAAATCGTTACCCGAGAACAAACGAACGCTAAACCACCCGAAATAAGCAACACCACCGCAAGAACACTAACCGAAACTCCACTACCCAAAACCCCACCAGCAGACACCTCTACATCAGGGGTATTCGGAAGAGTGTCATTCTGGGAAGCGCCGTCCGGAAAAGTGTCATTCTGGGAAACGTCGTCCGGAAAAGTATTATCCGGAAAGTTATTATCTGGAAAAGTATTATCCGGGAAAGTATTATCGAGCAAGTTATCAGCCGAATCTGACACCTCAATCTCGACAATATAAGACTTCGCAACAAAGCCATCCCCGGCACTATCCATACCAAAAGCGGAATCCGCTGTGACAAGGAAAAATGTTAAGAAAGAGACGGCAAAGAAGACGAAAAAAGCCAAAAAATGGCTGCAGAAAATCGGGCTTTTAATAGCCGAATTTGAATTTTTAATTACTTTATAGCGCAACCTCATTCTGGTGAGTATAGCACTTTACCCCCTCCCTGTTACATCCATTCTGTGAGATAATTTTGTGAAGCAACCGGAGGCAGTTGACGCTCGTCGCAATACACGCCAATTTCTAGGGATGGGGGAGATGCAGCCACCCACGCACCCTATAACTAAAACTCAACCAAACAGGGCATAATGAAAATCACCACCTTTGTAATCACCGCCAGAACCGCCCATTAACCAGAGAACAGCCGACGCCGACGTGGCAGCAGATTCGTACCGCACCACAGACCCCATAGCACCTTAAAGAAAGGCAAAACATGACTATCAAAGCTGAACTGCAGCAACAGGTTGCTGCGTGGTTAGCGGTAGACCCAGACCCCGCCACCTGGGCGCAGTTGTCGGAGTTGACGAACCGCGCTGCCAACGGGGACGCGGACGCTACCACCGAGTTGGAGAGTGCTTTCGCTGGGCCACTCACTTTCGGCACCGCCGGGTTGCGCGCCGCACTCGGCGCAGGCCCAGCGCGTATGAACCGCGTGGTCGTCACTCAGGCGGCCGCCGGGTTCGCCGCTTGGCTCACCGCCAAAGGTTTACTGGGCGGCAAGGTGCTCATCGGATACGACGCGCGGCACAACTCGGACGTGTTCGCACGCGATACGGCTGAAGTGCTGGCCGGAGCCGGTTTTCAGGCGTTGCTCACTGCGGCGCCCACCCCGACCCCGGTGGTGGCGTTCGGCATCAAGCATTTCGGGTGCGTCGCTGCCGTGGTGGTGACCGCCTCGCACAACCCCGCCGCCGACAACGGCTACAAGGTGTATCTGGGAGACGGTTCCCAGATTATCCCTCCCACCGACACTGAGATTGCCAGCGCTATCGCCATAGTGGCAGCCCACCCGCTCAGTGACATTCCCCACTCAGCCGCTTACTCCCTTGTCGGCTCGGAGTTGGTGGATGCGTATAGCGCCCGCGTCGCTCAGCTGGTGAACCCAACGCCTGATGTCGAAATCCCCGGAATCGCCAACCTCAAGTGGGCGTATACCCCGATGCACGGCGTGGGCGGCCATGTGATACGACAGGTGGCCGCGCAGATTGGATTCCCCACTGCGGCGGTAGTGGCCGCGCAGGCTCAACCCGACCCCGATTTCCCCACCGTGGCGTTCCCGAATCCGGAGGAGCCGGGCGCGATGGATATGGTGATTGCGTTGGCGCAGGAAACGGGCGCCGACATTGCGGTGGCCACCGACCCGGACGCTGACCGCTGCGCCGTGGCCGCCCCCATCGCTGGCGTTTGGCGTCGTCTCACTGGCGACGAGTTGGGCGCGCTGCTGGGCGATTACGTGATACGGCGCGGCACTCCGGGGCGGTTTGCCAACTCGTTGGTCTCCGGCACGCTGCTCTCCGACATCGCTGCCGCAAATGGCCGCGAGTTTCGTACCACCCTCACCGGCTTCAAATGGATTGGCCGAGTGCCCGATTTGGCCTTTGGCTACGAGGAAGCCATCGGCTACTGCTGCGATTCGCACTTCACCCCCGACAAGGACGGCATCTCAGCGTCGCTGCTGGTGCTGCGGTTGGTGAGCGAACTCAAAGCTGCCGGGATGACTATCGCCGACCGTTTGGACGAGATTGAGCGTACCTACGGCGTACACTCCACCACTCAAGTGTCCATACGAGTACGAGACCTCAGCCTGATTGCGCAGTTAATGGCCAATTTACGCGCCAACCCGCCCGCCACTTTGGGCGGCGAGCCGGTGCAGGTCACTGACCTCAGCGCCCCCGGCGGGGCACTCCCCCCCACCGACGGGGTGGAGTTCACCGGAGCGAGCATCCACGCCGTCGCCCGCCCCAGCGGCACGGAACCCAAACTGAAGTGCTACCTAGAAGCGCGCCGCCCCGTATCCGAATCCAAAGCCGATTTGGTTGCCGCTCGCGCTGCCGCAAAAGTCACCCTAGATGCCCTCTGGACAGACCTAGCCCAAGCCCTCGGTTATCAGGAATAACCCCCCGTAAGGCAACCTCGCAAGGAGTCCCCCCTTCCGGGGGGGCCACCGCATTCACCCCACCCCGTCATGCTGTGTGGAGGGGGCACCCCGCTCGCCCCGCGCAGCACAAGGTGGA
>JAITED010000213.1 GCA_031282235.1 Propionibacteriaceae bacterium
CAGGTTTGGTGGCTTTCAGCACCGTATCAACCAACGCCGCCACCCGGTCAAAGTCCTGTTCGTCTAGGCCGCGGGTGGTGAGTGCCGGGGTTCCAAGGCGCACCCCGGAGGTGTACCAAGCGCCGTTCACATCGGCGGGAACCGAGTTGCGATTGCTCACGATGCCCGCTTCCAGCAGGGCACTCTCAGCCTGCCGCCCGGTCAACCCATACGAGTGCTGCACATCCAATAAGCAGAGATGGTTATCGGTGCCGTCGGTGACTAACTTCACCCCGCGCCGCTGCAACCCGGCGGCGAGTGCCTTAGCGTTGGCCGCGATAGCGTGCGCATACGTAACGAACTCGGGTTGCCGCGCCTCAGCGAGCGCTATCGCTTTGGCGGCCATCACATGCCCCAAGGGGCCACCCAACACCATCGGGCACCCCTTGTCCACCGCTGCGGCGTATTCATCATCGCAGAGCACCAAACCGCCGCGCGGGCCCCGTAAACTCTTGTGGGTGGTGGTCGTCACCACCTGCGCCAACCCCACCGGGTTCTCATCTCCAGTGAACACCTTGCCAGCCACCAGCCCCGCAAAGTGCGCCATGTCGGCCAGCAGAGTAGCGCCCACCGAATCGGCAATCTCGCGCATATACGCAAAGTTGATGCGACGTGGATACGCCGAATAGCCTGCCACTAGGATTAACGGCTTGAACTCTTTGACGGCAGCCGCTAGCGCCGCGTAATCGATGAGCCCGCTGGCCGGGTCGGTGCCGTAGGAGCGCTGTTCAAACATCTTGCCGCTGATGTTGTGCCGGAACCCGTGGGTGAGATGCCCACCCGCGTCCAACGCCATCCCCATCACCCGCTGGTTGCCGAGTTGCTGGCGTAGCCGCGCCCAATCGGACTCGCTGAGGTCATTTACGGTTTTGGCGTGCAACTCCTCCAGCGCTGGCACCTCAATACGTTGGTTGAGAATCGCCCAATACGCCACCAGGTTTGCGTCAATGCCCGAATGTGGTTGCACATAGGCGTGGTCGGCTCCGAACAGCGCCTGCGCGTGCTCCGCCGCAACGGCCTCCACGATGTCAACATTCTGGCATCCGGCGTAGAAACGGTGCCCGATAGTGCCCTCGGCGTATTTATCACTGAGCCAGTTGCCCATGGTGAGCAGCGTGGTGAGGCTGGCGTAGTTTTCACTAGCAATCAGTTTCAGAGATTCGCGTTGGTCAGTGAGTTCTTGCCGAATGGCGTGGGCGACGCGGGGTTCCACATCTTCAATTAACCCTAAGATGGTGGCGTAAGCGGTGTTGAGCGCAGCAATGTCTTTCACCCCGCACAGCTTACTAGCTATATCTTCGTTTAGACTGCTCCCATGACCGAAGTGAGACTGGAGCTGAACCAGCTGCGGGAAAGTATTGATGCCCGCGACCTAGAGTTGGTGCGGGTGCTGGCGAGCCGGTTTGAGTTGACGCGCCGGGTGGGGGAGTTGAAAGCGGAACACGACCTGCCCCCCAAAGACCCGATACGCGAAGCTGAGCATCTGGCGTATCTGCGCCGTATCGCCGAGGAAACCCGGCTCGACCCCGAGTTCGTGACCGCCATCTTTAATGCGGTGATGGCGCAGGCGGTACGGGAGCATCAGCAGTTACGACAGCAGTCCGACTTTAAGGCTGAAGTCTGATTCGGCTCAGACTAGGGTCTGATTCAGCGTTTGGTTGCGGGAGATACCATGGCGTACAACAAGCCGCCGCGGGAAACCACGGAAACTCCATAGCTTTAGGATGGCACTTATGACCGACTACCCAGCACTGTCATCGCCGCCAGCCGCGCCAAATACACAACCCGCAGTCCCCGGTATCTTCGCTAGAAATGTACGACGTACCTTTGGGTCGGTGCTAGCGGTGGCTGACGTATCGTTCACCGCGCCCGCCGCCGCTGTCACTGCGCTCATCGGCCCCAACGGATCCGGGAAAACCACGCTGTTGTTGATGCTGGCAGGGTTGCTGCGCCCCGATGTGGGACAGATTAACGTAGCAGGGTTCGATATGGCGCGCTCCAGCTATGAAGCGCGGATTCGTATCGGCTGGATGCCTGACACCTTGGGCACTTGGGATTCCCTCACCTGCGCCGAGATTTTGACAGGATACGGGCGGGCATACGGCATGAGCAAGGCGTTCGCCACTGAGCGCGCCCACTTCATGCTACGACAGCTGTTTCTCGCAGAGTACGCGAATGCCCCGGCGCGGGTGCTGTCGCGGGGGCAGAAGCAGCGGTTGGGGTTGGCGCGGGCGTTGGTGCATGACCCGCAGGTGGTGTTGCTGGACGAACCGGCCTCCGGCCTTGACCCCCGCTCCCGTATTGAACTGCGCGACCTGCTGCGTAGTCTCGCCGATGCGGGCAAGACGGTGCTGGTCAGTTCCCACGTATTATCCGAACTGGAGGAGATAGCCGACCACTCGGTGTTCTTGCAGCGCGGGCAGAGCATCGACGTACGCGCTATTGAGCGCAACGCCACAGTGCGCGGCTGGCGCTTGGAAGCGCTGGATCCGGCAGCGCTGCAGGCGTTCTTGAACAGCCGAAACCTGCCGTGGCGACCGGGGTCAGCAGCCACCACCGAAGTCATCGTCAACCTCCCCGACCAGCAGGCGGCGCTCGCACTGCTGCGGGAAGCCGTCGCCGCCGGGGTGCCGTTGCACACCATCGCCCCGGTATCCGGTCGGTTGGAAGAAACGTATCTCAGTTTGGACGGAGAACGGCAGTGAACACTTGGAGGCTCTCTTTTAGCGGCGTGGCTACCGTATTGTCTTTGGAGTTGAGCCAACGTATCCGCTCCAAAAAGATGTATATCGCGCTGGGTGTGTGGTTCGTGTTCATGGGGTTCATCACTTGGCTGATTAACCAGTTCTTTTACGCAGCGCTGTATCTCGAAGCTGAGGGCGTGTCTGGGTGGCTGTTCTCCCTGATAACCCTGTTTGTGATGGGGATGAGTTTGTTGGTTGCGCCGGTGTTCAGCGCGTCGGCCATCGTATCCGACCGGGAGCATGGCGTATTGGCGACGTTGCAGGCCACCAAACTGTCAGCTGTCGAAATCGCCGCCGGTAAGCTCCTCGCTTCTTGGCTGGTGTCGTTGGCGTTTGTGGTAGTCACCATCCCATACGTCGGATACGCGGTGTGGCTGGGTGGCGTCAGCTTGCAGCAGGTAGCGGTAGCCACTGCAGTGGTGTTCATCGAAGTGGCGCTCATCTGCACTATCGGGTTGGGGTGGTCGGCGATAACCAGCCGCGCTGTCATCTCCACGGTTTTCACGTATCTGTCGGTGGCGTTTATGACGGTCATCACGCTGATTATCTTTGCGACAGCCACCGCCATGACGGTAAGCGACGAGCAGGTCTCCGATTGGGAGTTACCCCTGAGCGCAGAGCGAAGCTACGTCGCTGATTTGAATGCTTGGTTTGCTTCGTCCAGCAACAGCGCTGCCCCGCCCGCGCCGCCGTGGGAACAGTGTGCGTGGGTGGAGCGCGGGTATTCGTCCAGTATCGCCCATACGGAGTACACCTGGTGGTTGCTGTTGGTGAATCCGTTTGTGATTGTTGCCGATGCCGCTGCCAGCCCCACCGTGCCACTACAGGATTCAGTTTTGGACAGCACCGACCCGTTGGCGCTCATCAAACTGGGGGTACGCAGCGCCCGTATCGGCGATGCCGCCGGGGCGGATAACTGCGGCGCCTCCACCACTTGGCTGGGTGATTATCGTATAGCACCACGCAGCGATGGCACTTTTACGATAACCTCACCCGATGGTATCGCCGTTATCAGCGCCCCCGGCACGAAGCCGACCTCCCCATTCGCAGGCTACGACATTGATGACCCGGTGTGGCCGTGGGGCATGGCTTCCAACGCGATAATCGCAGCGGCGTTTTTCTACCTAGCCGTAAGGCGGTTGTCAGTGCCCTACGGTGTGTTGCCGTCGGGGCAGCGGGTTGCCTGACGCTTACGTTTTACGTCAGCGTACTTGCCAGTCGATAGCGGGCGCTCCTTGCGCCACCAGCGCGTCGTTTACTTGGCTGAAAGGCCGGGAGCCGAAAAAGCCGTTGTGGGCAGAGAGTGGGGAGGGGTGAGCGCTGGCGATGACGGGCACCCCGGCGGCTTTGAGGCCGGGGGTTAGGGTTTGAGCGTCGCGCCCCCAGAGCACCGCCACCAGCGGGCCGCCGCGCGCGATGAGCGCGGAGATGGCGGCACCCGTCACCTGTTCCCAACCTTTTCCCCGGTGCGACGCGGGTTTTCCGGCCTGTACGGTTAGCACTCGGTTCAGCAGCAACACCCCCTGCTCAAACCAGCAAGTGAGGTCGCCGTGGGGTGCGGGGGCGATACGTAAATCAGCTTCCAACTCCTGATAGATGTTACGCAGCGACCCCGGCAGTGGTCGTACCTCCCGGTTGACGGCGAAACTTAAGCCGATGGGATGCCCAGGGTTTGGGTACGGGTCTTGCCCGACCACCAGCACCCGCACCTCAGCCAACGGCCTAGTGAAAGCCCGCAAGATGTTGTTCCCAGCGGGCAGATAGTTGCGCCCCGCGGCCACCTCAGCCCGCAAAAACTCGCCCATAGCGTGTATCTGTGGTTCTTGATAACTAAGCGCCGCTGCCCAATCCGGAGCCATCAGTTCACTAATAGGTCTCGCACCCATGTGACGACATTAGTCGCCCCGCGCCGTATTACGAAGTGGCATTCGAAAATACGGACGCCCCCTTACCTCTGCCTACGCTCTCGTTTGTAAACGTCGCTTTATACGCAAGTGGCGGTATCCTAGCTGACGAGGATGGGTGTCGTATTAAGACAAGCTGAATCATTAAGTTTCGGTAGTTTTAGAAGTGGGAGAACCGGGCGTATGAGAAAGTGGAGTAATGGCTGAAGATAGTGCAAAGACGAAACACCCGAAGTCTGGGGGAACTAAGGCGGTGCGTAACCTGTTGCAGGCCGCGCAGGTCGCTAAAGCGGAGCAGGCAGCGGAGTTGGCGGCTGCGGAGCGGTTGCTGCTCAACCAGCAGACGCTGGTGCCAGAAATCTCCGGCACTGACCAGCGTATCGCTGGGGATAATCCAGATTTAGTGCCGCGCGGGCTACAGGTTGCCGCCGCTTGGGGTTGGCGGCTCGGCGTGGTTTTACTGCTGGCGGCAGCGGTGTGTTGGGGGGCGTCGCAACTCTCCGAGATTGTGATGCCGTTAGTGGCGGCGTTCTTGTTCACGGCGGCGGTCTCGCCGCTGAACGACTTCCTGCGCGCTAGGCGTTTCCCCGGCTGGCTAGCGGCGCTCATCTGCCTACTCACCCTAGTTGTGGTGGTGTTCGGCCTGCTCACTTTGGTGGGGGTGCAGATTGGTTCGCAGTGGACGGAGTTATCGGAGCAGGCCGTCGCCGGGTTCGAGGATTTGTTGCTGTGGTTGAACAACGGGCCGTTCCACATCACGCAGGAACAGTTGGATTCGGTGGTGGCTGCGGTGTTGGAGTTTATGAAAAGCCGCGCTGGTGACATCGCTACGATGGTCACCACCATCGGTGGCAAGCTGGGCGTGTTCCTAGTGGGCATGATTATGACGCTGTTCGCGCTGTTCTTCTTCCTGAAAGATGGCCGCAAGTTCACGACGCTGGCCACCGGCTACTTGCCCGTTGGGGTGCGCGCTAATCTGGTTCCGGCGATCAGCGCGGGTTGGCACACTATGGTGAACTACGTGCGCGCCGCCGTAATCGTAGCCGCAGTGGACGGCGTAGGCTCCGGGCTAGGGGCGATGATACTTGGCTCCAATCTGTGGCTCGCCATTACGGTGTTCACATTCATAATGTCTTTCGTGCCGATGCTGGGCACCGCCACCGCCTCCATCGTCGGCGTGCTAGTGGTGTTCGCCACCCTAGGCTTCTTCAAGGCTTTCTTAATGGCCATAATTTTCCTAGTGGTGCTAGAGGGTGAAGTTCACCTGCTACAACCGCTAGTGCTAGGCCGCGCCATCGACATCCACCCCCTCGTGGTGCTAATTGGCATCGTAGGTGGCATGACCGTAGCTGGCCCCGCCGGTGGCGTATTCGCCATCCCCCTAGTAGCGATGGCCGTAGGTGTGCTACGCGAGATAGGCCGCCGCAACGCCCTCCTAGCCAGTGCCCCCGTTCCAGAACCCAGCACCGACCCCCCAATTGAATAGGCGAGAAAACGCTACGGGCGGGAGACGACGTTGGTCGCTTCCCGCCCGTAGCGTTTAGGGTTTAGTTGCCGGTTGGCACCGGGTGGCTCAGTACATGCCGTCCATGTCGCCACCACCGGGGGTGGGGGCGGCGGGAGGCTGCGGCTTGTCGGCGATTACGGCTTCGGTGGTTAGGAACAGCGCCGCGATAGAGGCGGCGTTTTGGAGCGCGGAGCGGGTCACCTTGGTGGGGTCGATGATGCCAGAGCTCACCATGGCGACGTACTCTCCGGTGGCGGCGTTGAGGCCGTAGCCAGCTTCCAGACCGGAGACTTTCTCGGCTACCACGCCGCCCTCTAGGCCAGCGTTGGTGGCAATCTGCTTCAGCGGAGCCTGTACGGCGCTGAACACAATCTGCGCCCCTACGGCGGCATCACCGGTCAACTCGTCGAGTTTCACAGCTTTGGCGGCCTGAATCAGCGCCACGCCACCACCGGGCAGGATGCCCTCCTCGACGGCGGCTTTGGCGTTGCGTACCGCGTCCTCGATGCGGTGCTTGCGCTCTTTCATCTCCACTTCGGTAGC
>JAITED010000055.1 GCA_031282235.1 Propionibacteriaceae bacterium
CGAGCACATCGTCTAAACCACCCCGTGCCGCAGTGAGCGCCCAGGAGATGACAAAGTTCATCACCATAGTGAGGGAGACCGCTGCCACCGCCCAAGCGGTCATCTTGGTGATAGCCCCAAACCCCATGCCCCGCCAACCGAAACGCAACTTGAACCGGAACCCGTCGCGCAGTAGCGGCGGCAGTAACACCAACGCTTGCACCGCAATACCGAGTGTGGCCCCACCCCCGAGCACCGCCGCCATCATGGGGGTAAACGTCGCCACGTCGCCCTGATAACCCCAAACCCAATAGAACAGACCCAAAGCTGCCACCTGCACCACGTTGGCTAGCGCCGGAGCCCAAGCGAACGCCCGAAAACTGCCCCGAGCATTAAGCACCTGACCGAGCACTGCGAACAGCCCATAGAACGGCAGCTGCGGGATGCACCAGTAGGCCAACAGTGTCGCCAACTGCAGATAGCCGGCGGCTTGGGCATCAGCGGCATCTGACACCATTAAATCGGTGAGCCACGGTGTCGCCAGCACCGCCAGCACCGTACAGCCAGCCAGAAACAGTAGCGCGAGCGTCATCAGCCGGTTGATAAAATCTTCACCGCCATCTGCCCTAGCCATCGCTTTGGTGATTTGGGGTACGAACACCGCCGTCACTGCGCCGGTGGAGATGATGACAAACAAAAACTGCGGCAACCCTTGAGCAATACTGAACGCATCGTTGGGCAGCGCCACCCCCAAGCAGAGCGCCAGCAGCATCACCCGCACAAACCCCAGTGCCCGCGACACCATGGTGCCCACAGCCATCTGAGCGGAGTTGTGCGCCACCCGTGCGCCCCGCGCTATCGCTTTAGCTTCGACGGTTGCGGCGTGACTCATCCGGCCTCCTTTCCCCCACCGTGACGAGTCTACAAGGCTGCGCGTCGCAGCTTATTTAGCACAGCGGCGACGCTGGCCCACACTTCCGCAATACGTAACAGCTTCGCGGCCACCAAAAAGATAGCCAGCGCGCTTATCCCAGCGACCGCTAGGCCGAGAAACTGCGCCCCGAAGCCTGCCCAGTGTGCGGCTTGGAGTTGGCAAATCCCCCACGCCGCCGCCGCGCCGGGGATGCTGGCTAGCAGCACCTTCCCTGCGAAAGCTACAGTGTCAGCGAACGCGATGGCTGGCACTTTGCGGTGTAACCGCCGCATCGCCCACGCGGTCTGCACCACACATGCCAGCGTGTAACAACCGGCCAGCGTTGGCGCTACGCTGTCGGGCGCGACCCCGAACCCCAGAAACGCCAGCAGCACAGCGGAGATACGTACCACCTCAAACACCACGGTCGCCCAAAATGGAGTTTGGGTATCCTCCAATGAGTAGCACGCCCGCAGTATCAAGAATTGGAACGTATACGCCAGCAGGTTCGCGCCCAAGATGCTGAGCGTCCAACCGACGAGCACCCCGCCTTTTTCGGGCGAGTAGAACAGGGTGGATATGGGAACGCCGAGCGCGATGAGCAGTAGTGCCAGCGGGAAAACTACTGTGACGGAGAGTCTAATTCCCCTAGTCAACAGCCCAGCTAACCCAAGATAGTCGCCGGAGGCCGCACGGTGGGACATACTGGGGAACAGCGCAGTGGTGATGGAGATGGTTATCAACGAGTGCGGCAACAGCGCTATCAGCGCTGCGGTTTCATACACCAAGTTGCCAGCACCGCTACCGCCGATGACCGCGCTAGAACCCACCTGAGTGAACAACCACGACCCAATCTCACCTAATACGACTAAACCGAGCGTCCATTTGGCGATGGAGAACGTCTTGCCCAGCCCCGTACCCACTAGGTCGAATCTGGGACGGTAGCGGAAACCGACCCGTTTCATAAACAGCCACAGCGTCACCGCCTGCGCCACCACGCCCAGCAGCGAACCAACCCCCAGCACTAAGAGTTGGGTGTTGCTAAACGGCCCGGACGTATCGGTGTTGAAACCCCAGATGACGGCGTACATGCCCAGCACCGCCACCTGCACCACGTTGTTCACCACCGGCGCCCACATCATCGGGCCGAAAGAACCGCGGGCGTTGAGAATCTGCCCGCCCACAAAAAACATGCCCCAGAAAAATATCTGCGGTAAACAGAGGGTCGTCAACAACACCATCGAGCGATACTGCGCCGCTAAATCGGCGTTCAGCCGCCACTGCGCATCGGAGTAAACGGCGGTCACTAGCGGAGATGCCGCAGTGAGCAGTACGGCGGCTGCGGCAACGAACAGCAGAAAAGCGGTGACTATACGGTTGGTGTACGCCTCCCCGCCGTCTGCGTCCTCCTTGAGGTGGCGTACCAACTGCGGCACCAACACCACGTTCAGCGCCCCTCCGGCCAACAGCATGTAAAGGCTGGTGGGCACCGTCGTTGCCACCGCAAAAATCGTGCCCTGCCGCGAATTATTACCCAACAGGTTGCCCACCAACAGCACGCGTGCGAACCCCAACACCCTAGAGACGACGGTGCCAGACGACATCAGCAGCGTCGCGGAGAGCAGCCGCGGCGGGTCAGCGCGCACCGCTCCCGCTGTTCCGGCCGTTCCCGCTGTTACGTCATCGGCCACTGCTCACAACCTCCCCCGGATGCCATCGGTGCTTGTCAGCGAACTCCCGCAGCCGCGCCTGATACGCCGCCAGCGCCACGTCCTCATACGCCAACACAGGCTCGGTGTCCGGGTCTAGCAGTTGCAGCAACATTTTTGTAAACGGCGGGTTCATGATGAGTAACGGGCCCAGCAGCGAAGTGCCGAAAAAGTTGTTTACCCGTATGCCCTCTGAGCCAGTCGTCCGGTTTCGCCCCAAACCCTGCTTGGCTACCAGAAACGGCGGTAGTTCCGCTGCATCCCAAAGGGATGAAAACTGGCTCTTGTACCCCACCACCGGCGCACCCGCGACATCTCCGCTGACTTTTGAGTTGATACGGGCGCTGAAATCTAGCGTGGTGGTGAACGGGAAAATGCCCAATCCAGCCACCTCTTGCTCCGGCTCAACGCTCCGGATACACTCCCCCAACACCTCCATCGCGTTGTGGGTAAAGAGGAACGCCGTGCCGTTAGCGATTAATTCAGCGATGCGTTCCTTATACGGGTGCAGCCGTGCGATGACCCAGCGTTGCGAGCGTTCGCTCATCGGCCCTAGATAAATCAGGTCAACCGGCTGGGTCACGAACGCTGGAGTGACGTTGAGTTCGGTGCGTATCACCTGCGCGTCGGGGCGACACAGCGAAAGGTATTTGATGTTGAAGTTATCACCGTGGAGGTTGGCTACATCGGGGAACAGCATCTCAATGCGCATTATCTCCCCCTAACTCAGCGGATGATTCGGCTTGCAACCGGGCGATGAGTCGGTCTTGTACCGCCCATCCCACCACCACGATGTTGTCATCATCGTAGACGTTCGCAACTGTGTCTATCCCCTTAAGCGAGAGTAAATCCGCTGTTTCCCGCTCTGCGGCGCTACTCACAATGGCGGTTGCTGGCACCCCGGCGATGAGCAATCTAAGCATCTGGTCGTAGCGCCTAGCACCTCCCACCGCGATCTGTTCTATCCCGGAATTAGCCAGAAACTCGTAGTCAGCATCGTATGCCCAACAGGTGTTCTCCACATCATGCTCGGTGTAGTAACGCCCGTCCACGTTGAGGGTCATGGCTTTACGCCCCGGTAGGGCGGCTAGATAGGCGAACGCCCGCGAACAGGCCACTCCGACTTGGCCTTTAGCTAGTTGCCGGATGATAGTGGTGCCGTTTATCTCGGTTTCAGCCCAACGTTTTTCAACGATGTTGATGTTTGCGAAAAGGCTGGCGATACGCGC
>JAITED010000060.1 GCA_031282235.1 Propionibacteriaceae bacterium
CCGCTTAGCGCTGCCCCCACCACATCGGGCACCGGCGCCGTTAGGGAGGTGGAATCCATCGGGTCGTGGCCGGCAATCACCTGATGCAGCAGCGCCGCGTCTAACGTATTGCGCGCCACCGGCCCCGCCTGATCCAGCGATGAGGCCATCGCAATGATGCCGTAGCGTGACACCGCGCCGTAGGTGGGTTTCGCCCCCACCGACCCGGTGAGCGCCGCCGGTTGCCTGATGGAACCTCCGGTGTCGGTGCCGATAGCTAAAGGTGCTTGATACGCGGCCACTGCTGCTGCCGAACCACCCCCGGAGCCGCCGGGCACCCGCGCCAAATCCCAAGGGTTGTGGGTGGGGCCGTAGCCGGAGGTTTCGGTGGATGAGCCCATAGCGAACTCGTCACAGTTGGTTTTCCCCAAAATCACTAACCCGGCTGCCAGCAGGCGGCGTACCACCGTGGAGCTGTAGGGCGGTATCCACCCCTCCAAAATCCGCGACCCAGCGGTGGTGGGCAGCCCCTCGTAGCAGAGCAGGTCTTTTACGGCCACCGGCACCCCAGCCAGCGCCCCCAACTGCTCCCCCGCCGCGATACGGGCATCCACACTGGCCGCCTGCGCTAAAGCGCGTTCCGCATCCACGCTCAAAAATGCGTGTACGTCGCCCTCCACTGCGGCAATCTGCTCCAGATGGGCTTGCACCACTGCGACACTCGACACTTCGCGCCGGGCGATACGTTGCCCCAACTCAGCTGCGGTGGCGGTGATGAGGTCGCTCTGGCTAGCAGCGGTAGCGACAGCGGCAGCGGCGCAATCACTAAAACTATCGGTGTTACTCACTGCTCATCCTCCAAAATATGCGGCACCCGGAAGCGGCCGTCCTCCACATCGGGAGCCCCTGCTAGCAGCGCCGCCGCTTGTGGTGTCCAGTTGACCACATCGTCGCGCATCACGTTGCTAAGCGGGATGGCGTGCGAGGTGGGGGGAATATCTTGCGTAGCCACTGCGCCGACGGATGCCACCGCAGCCAGTATGACATCAAGCTGCCCCGCCATCTCGTCCAACTCCGCATCGCTGAGTTCAATACGCGCCAGCGCAGCCAATTTAGCAACCTCTAAACGGGTGAGCATACGACTCCTTGCCTGTAAGTGCCTGCGCAGAGAGTTTTATCGTCCGGCAGACATCACATCCTACCGCGCTAGCCCCGCCCCCGTATTGTTCGACGTACACAAAGCGGTTTTAATAACCCATGGCCACGCGATACCAGAAATAGCCCACGCCCACTATCACGGCGAGCGCCACTACGAACGCGATTACGGCGTATACCCGGTGGCGTTTGCGCACTGCGGTGCTGTCTACCGCGTTCGGCCCCCACTCGCCGTGGGCGGGGCGGGCACGCACCGGGGTGTTCCCGTCAAGGTTTAAGTCACTGAACACCGTCATGATGCGAGTCTACCGGCCTGATGGTTGATAGACTCATCCCTCGTGACTGTTCCCGGAATGTACCGCAACGAAGCTACTAGCGGAGCACACCTCACCCCTACCGGATGCCGCTTCGGCCTTTGGGCTCCGCGCGCTACGCGGGTGGAGTTGGCGCTAGTGGCTGCCGACGGTTCGCAGGTGAACCATGACATGACCCCGGATGGTAACGGTTTTTGGGGGTGTGAGGTGGCTGGTGTTAGCGCTGGCCAGCGCTACGGCTACCGCGTACATGGCGAATGGCAGCCTGACCTCGGCTTGCGCGCTAACCCGGCTAAGCTGCTGGTTGACCCATACGCCCGGGCGCTCACCGCTGGGGTGGATTACTCCGGGCCCATCTTTGACCACACCCCAACCTCAAACTTCCAGCCCGATACCCGCGATTCCGCGCCGTATGTGCCGTTATCGCTAGTGGTAGCGCCCACTCCCCCGCCGGTTCCCATCGCTAACCGCCGCCCGTTGAGCCAGAGTGTCATATACGAAGCGCATCTGGCTGGGTTCACCCATAACCACCCGGACGTGCCCGAACATCTGCGGGGTACGTATCTGGGTTTGGCGCAACCGGCGGTCATAAAGTACCTGCAGGATTTGGGCATAACCGCCGTAGAACTGTTGCCCATTCACCATTTTGTTTCTGAGCCGTTCCTAGTGCGGCGCGGTTTGGAGAACTATTGGGGCTATAACACGCTAGCTTTCTTAGCTCCGCACTCGCGCTACGCCGCCGCTGGCACTATGGGTGAACAGGTGGGCGAGTTTAAGCAGTTGGTGAGCGCGCTGCACTTGGCCGGTATTGAGGTGATTTTGGACGTGGTATACAACCACACCTGCGAGGGCAACCACACCGGCCCGACGTTGGCGTATCGCGGCCTAGACCACCGCGGCTACTACCGGCTCACGCCCAACCTGCACGACGACTGTGACGTGACCGGCACCGGCAACTCGCTGAACACCTCTCACGCGGACGTGCTGGCGTTGGTGCTTGATTCCATGCGCTACTGGGTGAGCGAGATGGGCGTAGACGGATTCCGCTTTGATTTGGCCACCACCCTAGTTCGCAACGCCGAGCACGCGGTAGACCAGTCCCACGAGTTTAAGCGCGCGGTAGCCGCCGACCCCGTATTTCAGGGGATAAAGATGATTGCCGAGCCGTGGGACGTGGGCATAGACGGCTATCAGGTGGGCGCTTGGGGGCCGGGCTGGAGTGAGTGGAATGACCGTTTCCGTGATGGAATACGCGACTTCTGGCGCGGTGCGGCCAGTGGGGTGAGCGAGTTGGCCACCCGGTTGACGGGTTCTGGCGACCTCTATCAACACGATGGGCGCGGGCCGGCCGCTTCCATCAACTACGTCAGCATCCACGACGGGTTCACGCTGCGCGATTTGGTGACATACGACGTGAAGCACAACGAAGCCAACGGCGAGAATAACTGTGACGGCAGCGAGGATAACCGCTCTTGGAACTGCGGCGTGGAGGGCGAAACCGACGATCCGACTATTAATGCGCTGCGGCATCGTCAGATACGCAACTTCTTGTTCACCCTGTTCACCGCCGCTGGGGTGCCGATGTTGCTAGCAGGCGATGAGGTGGGACGCACCCAACTGGGCAACAACAACGCCTATTGCCAGAATACGGCGATTTCTTGGCTGGATTGGGAACAAGCTGCGGCTTGGGGCGATGTACATGACTTGGTAGCCACTTTGACAGCGCTGCGCGCCGCGAACCCGGTGTTCACCCCGGAGCGTTACCACGCCCGCACGGAACGCTGGTTCACCCCCGCAGGTTTTGAGATGCACGAAGCGGACTGGCGCGACCCCGCCCGGCGCACCCTAGGGCGCTACCTAGCCGACGAGCACAGCGGCTTCCTAGTCTGGTATCACGGCGGTGACACCCCGCTCCAACTCACCCTGCCCCCCGATTTAGGCAACTACCAACTGGTCGCCACCACAGCCCTCCCGGATGAACTCCCCCCCGAGTTTGCCCCCGGCTCCAGCTTCGAACTGCCGCCGCGCACCTGCCTACTGTTACAGGTTCAGTGAACCCCCTCCCGTCATACTGCGCGCAGCCGCAGTCTTGAATCAGTTGGTTTTGGTCATACGGCGACGGGGGGCGGTTAGGGCTGTTCCTGCTGCTACGAGTGTCACGCTCAAACCGAGTAGTGAGAACGGGTCGGGGACTGTGGTGCCCCCAGTGGTCACTAACGACGGCTTCGGCTCCTCAGGTTCCTCAGGCTCACCGGGTTCTGGTTCACCGGGTTCACTAGGCTCGCTGGGTTCACCGGGCTCATGAGGGTCTGGTTCCTCTGGTTCACCGGGTTCACCGGGCTCACCGGGCTCATGAGGTTCACCGGGTTCAGGCTCCTCAGGCTCTCTAGGTTCACCGGGTTCAGGCTCCTCAGGCTCTCTAGGTTCACCGGGTTCAGGCTCCTCAGGCTCACCGGGCTCCTCGGATTCCGGTTCAGGTTCTTCGGGTTCGGGAGCAAGCTCCAACGCCAAGTCAAGGGTTAGGTTCATGTAATCATCACCAGAAAGCGCACTACCACGCAAACCTTTCACATTCTCACCCAAAGGCTCCAAACCCCTAACCACAATCCCAGTTTGCGCATTCACCTCAGCCGACAGTGTCACCGAACCAACAGAACGCACCCCACCAGCCACACGACCCTGCGCACCCACATCAGCTATGGCATGATGGTCAGTGTTTTCGTTCAAGTCGGTGTCTGGATTGTTTTGCACATTATGCGACGACGCACGATAACCATATAGCCGACCGCCTAGAGCGAACTCGGTGGCTGGAATCACCACATAATACTCACCCGACGCCACACCCTTATCCACTATCGGAGCAGGCAAATCATTCACAATCCAACGACCCTGAGAATCCGTCACACTCCCAGCAACCCGCCCCAACGCATTCCATACCTCCACTTTCACACCAGCCGGAGCAGGAACATCCACATCCTCCTCAAAAGTGCCATTACTATTC
>JAITED010000075.1 GCA_031282235.1 Propionibacteriaceae bacterium
TCGTCATCATCCATCAGGAGTTGGCACTCATCCCCGAACTCTCCATCGCCGAGAACATCTTCATGGGCAACGAGGTGAAAGCGCAAGGTTTCCTCATCGACTGGACGGCGGCGTATTCCCGCGCCGAGGACCTGTTGGCGCGCGTCGGGCTGCACGTCAGCGCCCGTACCCCCATCAAACAGTTGGGCGTGGGGCAACAGCAGTTGGTCGAAATCGCCAAAGCGATGAGCAAGGACGTGCAGCTGCTGATTCTCGACGAGCCGACCTCCGGCCTAAACGACGAGGACGCCGCGCACCTGCTTGACCTGCTGCGCGACTTCAAGCGCGACGGCATCACCTCCATCATGATTAGCCACAAACTCTCCGAGATTGCCGCTGTCGCCGACACCATCACTATCCTGCGCGACGGCAAGACGGTCGATACGTACCCCGTCACCGCCGGGCAGGTGGACGAGGATCACATCATCCGGCTCATGGTCGGTCGCCCGCTGGAGAACCGCTACCCGGCACACACTCCCCACATCGGTGAAGTGGTGTTTGAGGTGCGCGACTGGAGCGTGGAGGATCCGGCGGTGCCCGGGCGGCTGCTCTGCGACAACATGTCCATCAACGTGCGCGCCGGTGAGGTTGTGGGGCTGGCTGGGCTGATGGGTGCGGGGCGTACCGAACTCGCCCGCAGCGTGTTTGGGCGCAACTTCGGCGTGTATCTGAGCGGCGACGTACTGATACACGGCAAAAAAGTGGCGCTCACCAGCGTATCGAAAGCTATCGCTCACGGGCTGGCCTACGTATCAGAGGATAGGAAAACGCTCGGGCTCAACCTGTTAGACGATGTGAAATACACCACAGTGTCCGCGTATCTCAAGGGCGTGTTGGGCGGGCTGAACCTCATTGACTACACGCTGGTGCGCCAAGCAGCTGAGCAGTGGAAGCAGCGCCTGAACACCAAAACCCCCAGCGTTGACGTTGGTGTCAATACGCTCTCCGGCGGCAACCAGCAGAAAGTGGTGCTGTCGAAATGGTTGTACCCCAACCCTGACGTGTTGATTCTCGATGAGCCGACGCGCGGCATTGACGTGGGCGCGAAGTACGAAATCTACAAAATCATTCACGAGTTAGCCGACCAAGGCAAAGCAATCATCCTAATCAGTTCCGAATTGGTGGAACTGCTCGGCATGACAGACCGCATCTACACCATCTGCGAAGGACGGGTCACCGGCGAAGTGTTGACCGCAACCGCCACGCAGGAATCGTTGATGCGGTTGATGACCGAAACCACAGCGAGCGCCCCCAGCGCGGTGGCCGCTTAACTAATACAACAGGTCGATGAACAGAGGTTATACGATGAGCGAACCCATACCGGACATCACACCAGCCAAATACGGCGAACCCCCGGAAGTTGACACCTTGGAAACCGGCACCGAGACCGCTGCGGGCGAAGCCGGCGGGTTCTCGTCTGCTGCGGCGCTGGGCGGCTTAAAGAAATACACCATGGTTATCGCTTTGGTGGCGTTACTGGTGTTTTTCCACATCGCTTCCGGCGGCAAGATGGTCACCTCGTCCAACATGCAGAACCTCATCCAAGGCAACGCCCACGTACTCATTTTGGCTATGGGCATGTTGATGGTCATCGTCATCGGCCAGATTGACCTGTCCGTAGGGCCGACAGCGGGTTTGGTGGGGTTGATAACCGCCATCAGCGCCCGCGACCTACCTATCCCTTGGTGGGTGGCGGCGCTTATCGGACTGGCAGTCGGCATCGCCGTTGGCTGCTGGCAAGGGTTCTGGCTAGCCAAAATGGGCATCCCCGGCTTCATCACCACCCTAGCCGGTCTGTTGGGGTTCCGGGGCGCTATCATCTGGATTAGCGGCTCGGTGTCCATCCCCGCCCCGACGGAGTTACGCTCCATCGCTTCGGGCTACCTGCCCGACTGGGGGCGCAGTGCGCTGGGTATGAACGGGCCCACTTTAGTGTTGGGGGCGTTGGGGATTGCGGCAGTGGGCTACTTCAGCCTTGCCTCTAGGCAACGCCAGCTCAAGCTCGCTGGCAGTGCCGACCCGCTGTGGTCGGTCTGGCTGCGTATTGGGCTGCTCAGCGCCGGGATTGCTTTCGCCTCCTACCTGTTCGCTTCCGGTAGGGAGGGCACGTCTTTTCCAATCATCGGCATCATCCTGTTGGTGCTGATTTTCGTATATCACATCGTCACCGAACGTACCCCGTTCGGTCGCCATGTATACGCAGTAGGAGGTAACCGGGCGGCTGCCGCACTCACCGGTATCAACGTGCCCCGTACCTACTTCTTCACGATGCTCAACATGAGTTTCCTCGCCGCCATCGCCGGGTTGCTGTTCGTGGGTCGCGCCACTTCTGCCGCTCCGGCTATGGGCACCGGTTGGGAATTAGACGCTATCGCCTCGGTGTTCATCGGCGGCGCGGCGGTCTCCGGCGGCATCGGCACCATCTTCGGCACCATCACTGGTGCCATGGTGATGGCGGTGTTGAACTCCGGACTCATGGCGTTGGGTGTCAGCTCAGATAAAACCGCTGTCATTAAAGGCCTAGTGCTGCTAGTGGCAGTGGCGTTTGATGTGTACAACAAACAACAAGGCCGAAAATCAATAATCGGTCACCTTACGAAACACAACCAAGGCTCCGAAAACGCCGCAACCAAAGAGGTAGTAACGGAGCAACCAATAGCCTGACATCGCAGGGGTCGTTGCCCGCTCGCAGGTGAGTTGACAACACTTAGGCGGGGACTGCACTTAAGTCACCACCGGGCCTGCAATGTCATCGGATTCCACTAAGGAACGAAAGGAACAACCAATAATGAAACTCACTAAAAAGCTTGCAGCGCTGCTGTTGGCAGCGGCTGCTGGGCTGCTTGGGCTGAGTGCGTGCACTGATGATTCGGGACCCGATACCCCCGGCACGACCACCCAGCCTGAAAAAGGCTTCGCGGCTGACTCCGTCATCGGCGTATCGCTCCCCTGGCTGGGCACCACCAACTGGGCGGAAGCTAGCAAACTCCTAGATTCTGAGTTGGCCGCTGCGGGCTTCAAGCCCACCGTGCTGCAGGCTGACCAGAAGATTGAGGTACAGCAGCAGCAGATCGAATCCCTGATTGAGGCTGGCGCTAAGGTCATCGTCGTAGGCCCGGAGGACGGCAAGTCTCTCGGTACTGTGCTGGAGAAGGCCAAGGCAGAAGGCATCTTTATCTTGGGCTATGACCGCCTGCTAGAAAATACCAACGCAGTTGATGGTGTAGTGCAGTACGGCTCAGTTGACACTGGCCGCGAGCAAGCCAAAGCGCTGCTGGCGGGACTCGCTGCGTGGAAGGGCGATGGCCCTTACAACATCGAGTTGTTCGGTGGCGGCCCAGCCGACCCGAACGCCCCGAACTTCTTCAAGGGCGCTATGGAAATCTTGCAGCCGAAGATTGACGACGGCACGCTGGTAGTGGTCTCTGGCCAGACCACATTCCAGGATTGCGCTACCGAAGCTTGGAGCGCCGACAAGGCACAGGAGCGGATGGATTCGCTGCTGGCTACGTTCTACTCCGACAAGGATATTGACGGTGCCTTGAGCCCCAACGACAGCATCGCGCGCGCCATCATCACCGCAGTGCAGAACTCTGGCAACACCGACCCGTTCCCGACCTCTGGTCTGGACTCCGACGTGTTGAGCATCGAATGGATTGCGGCCGGTACGCAGTATTCGACCGTTGACAAGCCAGCTAAAGACTTGGTAGCCAAGACTCTCGAACTCATCAAGATTCTGCAGTCCGGTAAAGACCTGCCCGCAGGCACCGGCACCGCTAAAAACGGCGTCATCGACGTGCAACTGTTCGAGTTGCCGCCGGTAGCCGTGACCAAGGATAACGCCTGCACGGTATTCGCGAACGACGCAGAGCGCTTCGCCGCCGCCCAGTGCTAATAGCCGGATTCACTCGGCGCAACGGCAGGCTTCATCTTCTTCACTGCCACCGAGTGAATATGTAAACAGCGACAGTTGTGCCCTGGCTCTCCACCAGAGGGTCAGGGCACAACTGTTTCTTGCGTCTTGCCCCCTTTCCCAAAGGGGGTGCCGACGTTAGTCGGCGGGGGTTACTGGTGAGTGGTGCAGGAAGAAAACCCCCGTCAGGCTACGCCTGCCACCCCCTTCAAGAAGGGGGCTTAGAAGGTTCGCTACGCCTGCCACCCCCTTCAAGAAGGGGGCTTTAGGAGGTCGCCTCCCAGCCTTGCCCAACCACACCGGTTTCCCCAGCACTACCCAGTGGTAACCTCGGTCATTTTTTCGTCTTGGTCCATCTGCCATGTTTT
>JAITED010000186.1 GCA_031282235.1 Propionibacteriaceae bacterium
TTTGAGATATTGAAAGATAAAAGGCCGCTTTTGGTGTGTGACGCCGCCTTTGAGTTTTTGAGTATTGAGTTGCCCGGCGAGGTCACAAGATTCAGCGGTTTTACGTCCAATCCGCGCTATGAGGACATCGAAGCCGGAGTGGCGCTCCTGAAGCGTAATGGGTGCGATTTTATTGTGGCGATCGGTGGTGGGAGCAGCATTGATACCGCAAAGTGTATTAAACACTTCTCTTTGGATGCCGCGCTGCCTTTAATGGCGGTGCCGACGACCTCCGGCACGGGCAGCGAGGCGACACACTTCGCAGTCATGTATAAAAATGGTGAAAAGGTTTCCGTCGCGGACGCAAAACTCTTACCTGATTACGTCATACTGCAACCCGATGTGCTTAAAACGTTGCCCTTGTACCAAAAGAAATGCACCATGCTGGACGCTTTGTGTCAAGCCATCGAATCGTGGTGGTCTAAAAAAGCAACACCTGAGAGCATAAATTACGCTAGTCAGGCGATAAAACTGGCTCTAACGAACATGGAAAGTTATCTTGCGAACGAGGATGATGGCAACAGGAATATGCTCATCGCAGCTAATTTTTCGGGGAAAGCAATCAATATCACAACCACCACCGCGCCCCACGCGATGAGTTACAAGCTGACATCGCTTTACGGTCTGCCGCACGGGCACGCCGTAGCTATCTGCCTGCCGAAAGTGTGGCGCTACATGGGCAACTTTGACGACATCGCAAAGGCGTTAGACAAACGAAACCATACGGAAGCCATCTCGTTTTTGGAGCAGTTGCTTAATGATATGGGTATATTGCCGCCAGAAAATGCTACGGTTTCTGACATCGATGTGCTGGTGAATTCTGTGAACCCGGTGCGCCTCAGCAACAACCCCGTCCCACTCGATGAAGATACGTTACGAGCCTTGTACCGGGAGATTCTGGCTGTGTAACAGATGCGGTTTGTGCGGTTGAACGTTTGCGCGCAAAGTAAAAGCGGATGGTGTCAGCAGTTCCAGTTGACTTTCGCCGGATGCGGTTCATAGGGCACCGCGATGGCTTGTAAAGCGGCAAGTTGCTGCTCGCCCTCCGCAGCGGGCAATCGCGGCGTAAACCGACACGTCAGTCACCGCTAAGGTTGGGTCAAACGGGGTTGCTGGTTATGCCGCTGTCGAATACCGAGTTCACACATTTACGCACGATGATCTCTAGCGGGTCGGAATGGAATTGTTAATGCTGGTTGAGAGCCTATTCTAAAAGCTATCTCGTGTTATCAGACGTTATCGGGCTATATCAGGGCGCACAACTGCGGTATTCGGCGCGGGTCAGAACCAGCGTTTTCTTAGGAAGAAAACCAACACGGCTAGGCTCAATACGAATGACACTCCCACGATGACGGGGAAACCCCAGGCCCAACTGGACAGCGGCATCCCCTCGGGGGCTAGGTTCATGCCGTAGGCACTGAAAATCATGGTGGGGATGGCCATGATGATGGTCATAAGCGCCAGTGTTTTCATGATGTCATTCTGGTTGTTGGCGATTACAGAGGCGAAAGCGTCCATAGTGCCCGACAGAATGCCGCTGTAAATCTGCGCCATCTCGATAGCCTGCTGGTTTTCAATAATGGTATCTTCAAGCAGTTCTTCGTCGTCGGGGTACTTTTTCACCGCGTCTAGCCGGGCAAGGCGCTGCAGCACCCGCTCATTGCTGGTGAGTGAAGTGCTGAAATAGACCAGCGATTTCTCCAACTCCAACATCTGAATCAGTTCCTCATTGCGGGTCGCGCGGCGTAATGCTGACTGGATCTCGTCGGATTGTTTGTCGATACGGCGCAAGTATTGCAGGTAGTAACCGGCGTTACGGAGCAACAGTTGCAGCGTGAAACGGGTACGCATGTTGGTGGGCGCGTCGCGCACCAGCCCCGCCTCGAAATCGGCAAGCACCTGCGGCAACTCCAAACAGGTGGTGATGATGACGTCTTTAGTGAGGATGATCCCCAACGGAATCGTCACCCACCAAGCCTTGCCGCCGCGCAACTCCGTGGTGGGCACATCGACGAGAATCAATACGTAATCGTTCTCCACGTCGATACGGGAACGTTCCTCGGTGTCAAGTGGGGCGCGTAAATCATCCGGATCAATGTTGAACTCCAGCGCTACCGCGTCCAACTCCTCACGGGTGGGGTAGGTGAGACTAATCCAACTGCCCGGCTCCACCCGTTCAATCCGACGGAACTGTCCGCCTACGCTGCTAAAAATACGCTGCATCGTCTCACCTGCCTTTCGGGGTTATCGTTGGTCGCACAATCATTCTGAAATACGTTGAACGCGCAAACCAGCCTAACCGCCCACAACTTCAGCGGACGAATCGTGAGCGAGATAAGCGGCCTTTCGTATTTCCTTGCCCGCCCCCTGAGGCAGGCGCGGGTTATAGGTTGAGGTGGGTTGCGGCTGTTTTTGCGTTTTGTATGAATTGGGTGACTTTTTCGATGTCTTTTTCGGTGTGGCCGTTGGGTAGTTTGCGGGAGGTACGGGTGAACGAATCGACACCGTATGGGCGTACCTGCGCGATGGCGTCCGCGACGTTATCGGGGCCTAGGCCGTGAGCGGTTCGCCGCTGATTCGGGGTTCGGGAACGGTTAAGGCACAATCATGTCAGTGTTGACATCACCCACCACCAACACATACGGCGCTGGCCTCACGTATTTTCCTCTCACCCATGACTTCTGCGAACTCATCCCAGAATAGTCGCACCATTAAATGATATAATAATGTCATCATTTGGTTACGTTTGTGCGGAGGTTGTCATGAATGCCACATTGACAGTACGTTTGGATTCCGATTTGAAGGCCAAGTTCACTCGGGTTGTTGAGTCCATCGGGTTGGACGCTCCTACGGTGGTACGCATGTTGGTTAAGCAGACGGTCAACAAGGGTGCTATACCGTTGACGCTGAATGCTGATTCTGACTACGAATACAGCTCCGGTGAGGAAGACACCATGCGGTTCATGGAAAGCATCCATGCGGAATGGGGGCCTTGGAGTGACTGAGGTTTTGCGCCCCGATGTTTATAAACAGGGCGATGTGGTGCTTACGCTTGGCGGGTCTTATACGTCTAAGCCGCGTCCGGTTCTCGTGATACAAGCAGATGAGTGGCGTACCGGTAACTCTGTGATTATTGTTCCCATCACCACAGTAGCGAATCCCGCTTTGGATGGCCGGGTGATGATTACAGTAACACCCGAGAACGGCCTGCTACATGATTCGTATTTAGAAGTGGAAAAGCTGGGAGCCGTTGACCGTAAATATCTAGGTAAAATCATCGGGCACGTTGCTCCGGCGGTGATAGTAGGGGCTATTCAGACGGTGGCAAAGCTGCTCACACCGCGGCGGCCAACGGAGTAGCTAAATCGCCGCGGGGGATTACGGTTATGGTCTCCATGCCTAACCAAGTGGCTAGGCGGGTTAGTTCGGCGGCTAGGGGAGG
>JAITED010000092.1 GCA_031282235.1 Propionibacteriaceae bacterium
TGTTGAAAGTGGACGTGCCCTACCCGAAAGGTAGCGAGGAGTTAGAGATTTTGCGGCGGATGTCGATTGAGGCTCCCGTGCCGCAGCAGGTGTTGGATCCGAGTCTCACGCTGCAACTACAGCGCATGGCATCCAACATCTTCGTACACAATTTGGTGGCTGAATACATCGTGCGCCTGGTGATGGCCACCCGTAACCCCGCCGATTTCGGGATGCCCGACCTCACTAAAGTCATCTCTATCGGCTGCTCGTCGCGCGCCACGCTCGGTTTGGTGAACGCCGCGCGCGCTATCGCGCTGATTCACGGGCGGGATTACGTACTGCCCTCCGATGTGCAAGCGGTCGCTAAAGATGTGATGGGGCACCGTCTCACGTTGGGTTTTGATGCTATCGCTGACAACATCCCCACCACTCAGGTGGTGGAACGGATTTTGGCTATGGTTCCCGCCCCCACCCCGGTGTGGAAACAAGCCCCGGCGCGTTAAATACGAATAAATACGAACGGGTGAAACGCTGATGACGTTTGGAGCGCTGCCAGAGTTCGCTCCGCCGCAGCAGGCGGAGCCGGATGTTGGTGCCGCCGCTAGCCTGCTGGAAACCCCAAAAGGGCAGACTATCCGGCTGCAACGGCTGGCTCCCGAGGCCGCACTGCGCCGCTTGGAGTTGACCATCGTGCGGCGGTTAGAGGGCTTTTTGCAGGGCGACCATCTGGGGTTACTGCCCGGCCCTGGTTCGGAGCCGGGGGATGCGCGGATATACGCGCCCGGCCAAGACGATGTGCGCCGGATGGACTGGGCAGTTACCGCCCGCACCACGGTACCGCATGTGCGCGATACGGTAGCTGACCGGGAGTTAGAGATTTGGGCGCTGCTGGATGTCACCCCGTCGATGAACTGGGGGACTGCTGGGGTGACGAAACGCGACTTGGGCATTGCGGCCATCGCCACCATCGGGTTCATCGCGCAGCGGGTAGGGGATCGTTTCGGCGGGCTGATTCTGAAACCGGACGAGGTGAAAGCGCTTCCCGCCCGCACCGGACGCAGCGCCCTCTACGGGCTGCTCGGTAAGATGCTGGAGGAATCCATCGTCCCCGACCACGCCCCCGGCGACCTCAACTTGGCCGAAGGTATCGAGGAGTTGTTACGGCGGCAGCGGCGGCGAGGCTTGCGGGTGGTGGTCTCCGATTTCCTCACCGCTGGCGAGGCTGAGGTGGATCCGAGTGTGCCCCCCGCGTGGGAGCGGGCACTACGGCGGTTAGCGGTGCGCAATCAGGTGTTGTGTATTGAGATTGTTGACGCTGCCGAGCTGGCGTTTCCCGATGTGGGAGACATTTTGATACGCGACCCTGAGACCGAGTTTTCGCGTTATGTGAACACCTCCGACCCGAAAGCCCGGGAGTTGGTGGATGCCGCCAGCCGCAAGCAACGCGACCGGGTGGCTATTGCTCTGAAACGCGCCGGGGTGGCACACCTACAACTGGCTACTGACCGTGATTGGGTGCAGGACATCGCCCACTTCGTACTCAACTATCGCCGTACCGCTACGTATATCAGCCAACCTCCGCAGGGGGTGAGCAGATGATTCCTACCCCCGTGGGCCCTTTCGAGTTTTTCAACGCCGCTCGGCTGTGGGCGATGTTGGCGCTGCCGCTACTGATTGCGCTATACATCGTCGCGCTGCACTTATCGCGGCGCTCCGGCATCCGCTACACCAACACTGGGGTGTTGCGTGCGGTGTTGCCGAAGCAGAGCCAGTGGCGTAGGCATCTCGCGGTAGCGATGGCGCTGTGCTCGCTGGTGATGATCTGCGGTGCGTGGGCTAGGCCAGTGGGGGTGGAGCGACAACCCAGAGAGCGGGCGACGATAGTGGTGGTGTTGGACGCCTCACTGTCGATGCAGGCCACCGACGTAGCCCCCACCCGGTTCGCGGCTGAGAAGGCCGCCGCCGCCGAGTTCATCCGGGGGTTGCCGACAAAATACAACGTCGCCATTGTGGAACTCTCCGGATCACCGGCACTGCTCTGCCCCCCGACCACTGACCGCAACACCGCTCTAGCCGCGCTGGACGCGATGGAGTTAAGCGAGGGAACCGCAATCGGAGAGGCGTTATACGTAGCCAGCAACGCTATTGGGCAGGCTCCGCTTGGCGAAAACGAGGACACTCCTGCACCGGGCATGATCGTGCTGTTATCGGATGGCAGCAATACGGTGGGGCGCGACCCGGTGAGCGCCGCCGCTGCCGCTGCTGCAAGCGGGTATCGGATTCACACTATCGCGTTCGGCACCGAGAACGGCTACGTGGATTTGGATGGTCGTCGCGAGAATGTGGCTCCCGACCATCAGGTGCTGCGCGAGATAGCCACCGCCAGCAATGGTCGGGCGTTGGATGCCGCCAGCGCGGGGGAGTTGAGCGACGCTTACGCCGATTTGGGTAGCGATGTGGGATACGAGGAGATCAAAACTGAGGTGACGGCACGCTGGGCGATGTATGCGCTGGCGTTTGCTATCGTCGCCGCGTTGGGAGCCGTATCTATGGCAGCGAGGTGGCCCTGATGGATGCGATTCTGCTGAGATTTTTGGAACCGGCGCGGCTGTGGTGGCTAGTTTTGGTTCCGCTAATCGCCGGGTTATACGTAGCGCTCTCCCTGAAACTCATCGTGCCCCGCAAGGATCGCCGCAACCGCAGATTGGCGAACCTACTGCCGATGGAGTCGAAGTGGAAGCGGCATTTCGCCGTAACCTCCGCACTGTTGTCGCTAGTCATGCTGGTAGTGGCGTTCGCACGCCCGCTGGCGTACACCCAAGTGCCCAGGGAGCGTGCCACTATCGTGCTCACCATCGACGTATCCCGTTCCATGATGGCCGAGGATGTAAGCCCCGACCGAATCACCGCCGCCAAGGAGGCAGCGAAAGAGTTCGTGGACATGTTGCCGCCGGGCTTTAACCTAGCGGTGGTGGCGTTCGCCGCGTCGGCCTCCATCATATCCCCGCCCTCTTTAGACAGGGGGGCGGCGAAACGTGCCATAGATTCGTTGGAGTTGGCACCCTCTACTGCTATCGGTGATGCCATCGTCACCAGCCTAAAAGCGTTGGAGTTAGCCCCCAAAGACCCAGAGCACCCCGATGACCCCGCCCCGGGTGCCATCGTGTTGCTCTCCGACGGTGCCACCAACTCCGGCATCGACTCGGCCACCGCCGCCGACCGCGCCAAAGAGGCTGGGGTGCCCATATACACCATCGCCTACGGCACCCCCCGTGGCTACGTGATTGAGAACGGCCAGCGCTACTCCGTGCCGGTAGACCACTCCGAACTCGCTGAAATCGCGCAACGCTCCAACGGCAAAAAGTTCTCCGCCGAATCTCGCCAAGACCTCTCGGAGGTGTACGAGACCATCGCGCGCCAAATCGGATACGTGGACGAGGCGACCGAAGTCACCGGGCGCTACGCTGGCATCTCGCTGCTGTTCGCTATCATCGCTGCCGTGGGGGTCATCTCGCTGGCAGCTAGGTGGCCATAATGAATACGCAGAATACGCAGAATACGAAGCTGAATACGGATTCCTTTAACTTTGCTAACTTTGCCACTGACGACATCGCCGCACGGGTGGCTGCGGTGCAGGCGCGTATCGCCGCTGCCTGTATAGCAGTGGGACGCGACCCGTCCGAGGTGCGGTTGCTGCCGGTGTCCAAAACGCACCCCGCAGCTGCGGTGTATGCGCTCTGGCAGGCTTCCGGCATCACCCGGTTTGCCGAGAACAAGGTGCAAGAGTTGGCCAAAAAGCAGAATGAACTGGCCAGCATTGCCCCGTTGACTTGGGCTTTAATTGGGCATCTGCAAACAAATAAGGCGGGTGCCGCCGCTGTAGCCGCCGCCGAGTTTCAAGCGCTGGATTCGATACGTATCGCCGCCGCCCTAGAGCGCCGGCTAAGCGAACTGGAGCGCAGTTTGGACGTATTGATTGAGGTGAACACCTCCGGCGAAGTCAGCAAATGGGGGTTAGCCGCCGCAGAGGTGGCCGCTTTTGCGCAAGCGTTGACGGCGTATCCGCACTTAAAGGTACGCGGCCTGATGACCGTCGCCGCCCCCGACCTAAACGATGCCGAACGCGGTTTCGCCGCACTAGCCGGGTTGCGCGAAACGCTGCTAGCCCAAGGCGCGCCGGGGGAGTGGAACGAACTCTCTATGGGCATGAGCAACGATTTTGAGACCGCCATTCGCTACGGCTCCAGCTGTGTGCGTATCGGCACCGCCATCTTCGGTGCCCGCGGATAACGCGAGGGGATAACGTCTCTCACTAACGCCGAGTGGCGTGCTGGTCGGTGAGTGCTAGGGCTACGTTGTGACCGCCGAAGCCGAAAGAGTTGTTGAGCGCTGCCAGTGGGGTGTGAGGTAGCGCACGGGCAGTGGTCGCCACGTCGAGTGTCAACTCCGGTTCGGGCGAGGTCAGGTTGATGGTGGGGGGTACGCTGCGGTGATAGAGCGCTAGCGCGGTGGCTAGGGTTTCCATAGCGCCCGCGCCCCCTAGGAGATGGCCGGTTACAGATTTCGTGCCGGTCACCGCCACTTGGTCGGTAGCGGCACCGAGAGCGGCGCGAATCGCCGCTGCCTCCACCATGTCACCGGTGGGAGTAGCGGTGGCGTGGGCGTTCACATGCGCGATGTCTGCCGCACTCAACCCCGCATCGGCGAGGGCGAGCCGCATCGCGCGGATTTGACCGTCGCCGGTGGGGTCAGGTTGCACTAAATCGTAAGAATCTGCTGTGATACCCGCCCCGGCGAGCGTTGCGTAAATATGCGCTCCCCGCGCCAGCGCGTGCGGCAACGACTCTAACACCAGCACCACCGCACCCTCAGCCATCACGAAACCGTCACGGGTGGTGTCCCAAGGGCGCGAAGCTCCGGCAGGGTCGTCGTTTCGGGTGGAGAGGGCGCGCATCTGGGCGAAAGCGCTGATAGTGAGCGGGTGTAGTGGGGCTTCCGCGCCGCCCGCGATCACCACGTCCGCTCGCCCCAGCCGAATGGTATCCAAGGCGAGGGCGAGCGCATCTGCGGAGGAGGCGCAGGCAGAGACGCTGGTACGTACCGCCCCTTTGGCGTTACAGGCCAGCGCGATTTGGGCGGCAGGAGCGTTGCCCATGAGCATCGGGATAGTGAAAGGATTCACCCGACGGGCGCCCTGCTCCTGCATCACTTTCCACTGTTCGAGGGCGGATTGGATACCGCCCACACCGGTGCCGAAACATACGGCTACCCGCTCCGGGTCGAAGCCGCCCGGCTCCAACTGGGAATCCCGGAACGCTTCTTGATAGGCGATGAGCGTCAACTGGCTCACCCGGTCGAGCCTGCGGGCGGGGGAGCGTCCCAAAACTGCGTCCACATCCACCGTCACCTGACCGGCGAAGCGCACCGCGATGTCAGCCGCCCATGCGGCTTCCAGCGCACGTATCCCACTCACTCCGGTGCTGAGATGGCTCCAGTTGGTAGCCACATCGTTGCCGAGTGGGGTCAGCGCACCGAGACCGGTGAGGACTACTGCGGGCGTAGATTTCATAGTTCTGAGGCGATGAAGTCCACAGCGTCGCCTACGGTTTTCAAGCCTTTGGCGGCATCGTCGGGGATTTCGATGTCGAAATGTTCTTCAGCGGCGTAGATAATCTCCACCATGGAGAGCGAATCGACGTCGAGGTCGTCGAGGAAGCGCTTGTCAAGTTGCACATCAGCGACGGGCACGTCCGCCACTTCGTTCACGATGTCGGCCAGTCCTGCCAAAATATCCTGTTTGTCTGCCATATTTTTCCTTTCAATATATGTTTATTGTAAACACCGCCGTGGTTACGGCAGTGTGACGACTTGTGCTGCGTATGTCAGCCCCGCCCCGAAACCGACGATGAGTGCCAGCTGGCCGGGGCTCGCTGCGCCGCTCTCCAGCAACTCGGCCATCGCTATCGGTATCGACGCCGCTGAGGTGTTGCCTTGAATACGAATATCGCGCGACACCGTGACGTGTTCCGGCAGGTTGAGGCGGCGTAACATGGCGTCGATGATACGGCTGTTGGCCTGATGGCCGATGAATACATCGAGGTCAGCTGGGGTGATCCCGGCGGCCTCCACGGCTGCTAACGCCTGCGCTGCCACTTCGGTAGCTGCCCAGCGGAACACTTGCGGGCCGTCCATGAAAATCTGCGGATAGGCGTGTCCGGCGGCCACAGCGTTCGGCCAGGCTTCGATGCCCACCACCGCGTCGCGGGTGCCGTCGGTGCCCCATACGCAGGTGCCGATGCCGGGCGTATCCGAGACGCCCACCACCGCCGCTCCAGCGCCGTCACCGAACAGGAACGCGGTGGAACGGTCGCTGCGGTCAATTAAATCCGAGAGCCGTTCGCTGGCGGCTATCAGTACGTGACGCGCCGCGCCGGAGGCGATTAGGGAGCGCGCCACTTCAACTAGGTAGCAGAATCCGGCGCAAGCTGCGGAGATATCGAACGCCGGTACGCCGTCCGTGCCGAGGGCAGCAGCCAGCGTTGGCGCTAACGCCGGGGAGGGTTGGTGGTGCGACACCGTGGACACCACCACCGCATCAATGTCCGATGCAGTTAAACCGGCGCGACGTATGGCATTCTCACTGGCGTTAATCGCCATCTGGAGCACGGTTTCATCCGGTTTCGCCCAGCGGCGCTCGGTGATGCCAGTGCGCTGTTTAATCCATTCATCGCTGGAATCAAGCCACTGGCACATCTCGGCGTTCGTCACCACTTGAGAGCCGCGATATCCGGCTACCGAGAGCAGCCGCGCCTGACCTCCGAATGTGGGTGCAGTGATGTTGCTCATTCAGCCGCCGTTTCTGGTTCCGATTCCGATTCCGTGACGGTGTGGTGACGGTGGATGAACGCCAGCGCAGCGGGCAGTTGGCTGGGGTTGTCTAGGCTGAACACCTCCACGCCGGGCAGGTTGCGGTTTACCAGCCCGGTCAATACGCCGCTGGGGGGCAGTTCCAACACCCCAGTGATGCCGTATTTGTGCATGGTGTCCATACACAAATCCCAGCGTACCGGCGTGGCAATCTGGGAGATGAGGCGTTGCAGGTAGTCAGCTCCGGAGTTGACGACAGCGCCGTCCCGGTTGGAGAGCACCGGAACCAGCGGATTACTCGTGGTGAGGTTGGCGGCAGTTCTTGTTACCTCCGCTATCGCGGGTTCCATATACGCGGTGTGGAACGCCCCGGCGACCTGAAGCCGCACCACTTTGGTGCGCGCCAGCGGGTGGGCTTCCAAATCGTCCAACTGGGCGTTGGTGCCGCCCACCACCACCTGAGCGTTTCCGTTACGGTTCGCTACGCTTAAGCCCCGCGCGGTCGCCTCTGCAGCTACCGTATCGGCGTCGCCCAACAGGATAGCTGCCATCCCGGTATCGGCTGTTGCCGCCGCCTGCGCCATAGCGCGACCGCGCACGGTGGCCAGAATCAGCGCTTCGGTGTCCGATAGCACCCCCGATAGGGCTGCCGCCACCAGTTCGCCCACGCTATGCCCAGCTACCATGTTGGCTGCGATATGAAAACCTGCCATCGGCAGTTCATGGGCGGCGCAAAGCGCGGTGGCCACCAACAGCGGTTGCGCGTATTCGGTGGCTTTGATGGTCTCTGCGGTGGCGGTGGTGCCTAGGGCTTCTAGGTCAAGTCCGCTCAGCGCTGCGAACGCGTTTATGCGGGTACGGAAATGCGGTACCTCAAGCCAAGGTGTAAGGATTCCGGGGCGTTGTGCGCCTTGACCCGGGCTGACGATCGCAAGCATGTAACTATCCTCTCCGGTGGAACTTACCAAATCTGACTGCCATTTTGCCCAGATTAAGTGGGGTTATTTGTAGGATTCCTACAAAGCCACGGGGCGTATGGACGTATCGGTCGCCACCATTAGTCAATCTTATCTGCGAGCCGCCCCAGCGCGATGCTTACCTGCAACGCGAAAGCGGCGCGCGGGTCGGCGGGGTTGTAGCCGGTGATTTCGCTGATGCGCCTGACGCGGTAACGCACCGTATTTGGGTGTACGTACAGCGCGCGCGCTGTCGCCTCTATCGAAGCGCCCGAGGTCTGGAAAGCGATCAGTGTATCCAGCAGGTCGGCTCCCGCGGCGGCTAGTGGGCGATACGCCTGCGACACCAACTGCGCTGCTGCTGCTGCGTCTCCGGCCAAGGCGCGCTCCGGCAACAGCGCCTGGCTGGAGACGATACGGGGACAACCCGGCCAAGCAGGTGCTGCTGCAGCGCCAGAGAGCGCAGCTACCGCAGAGTGCGAGGCGGCAGCCAACCCGGGGCAGATTGACCCCACCACCACGCTGCCGGCACCGAATCGCGGTTCCAAGATGGCGGCGAGGGACAGCGGGTTGGTCGCTGGGGAAAGCTCCCGGGCAGATACGGCGGCCACTAGGCGGTGCCCGTGCAGCGCAGCCATCACGCTCAAGTTTTTACGCCGTGCCAACGAGCGCAGCGCCGCCACCGCGTAGTCCGTACTTTTCGGTTCCGGCCCGACCATCACGAACGTGGGCGCAGAAACCGGCCACCCTAGGGTTGAAGCGCGCGAAAGCATGATACGGTCGGGGTCTGCGCGCACTAATGCGTCGATGACTACGGCTTCGATGTGCTCATCCCAAGCTCCGCGCGATTCGGCTTCTTTGGCGTACACCTCAGCGGTGGCGAAAGCCACCTCTGCCGCGTACTGGGTGACGGCGGTGGATAGCAGGTCGCGGTCGGTCTCCGGCAGCAACACCGCGAGTTGCTCCCGTACCACATCGACCGTAGTCCGTACCAAATCCACTGTCTGTTTCAGGTTGATACGCCGCGCCATCATCCGCGGGGCCACATCAAAAATCCGCGTGGGATGTATCGCGCTATCGGCAGCAAACCAGTTGATAAACCCGTTGATGCCCGCCCCAGCGACCAACGCCACCCAAGACCGCTCGTCCGCGCTGAGCCCCAAAAACCAAGGGTATTGCTGTTCCAACGCCTTAGTGACCGCAGTAGTCATCTGCCCCGAAACCCCGCGCAGCGCAGCCCCCAACCGCTCCCGCTCCGCCATATCAGCCGCTCCAACTATCCCCACAGCCGCCTCTCTTTCCCGTATCCCCCCGCCATTTTGTAACCGTTCCAGCATATGCTTACTACGATTCAGGCCATACTGGAGGAAGTTGAGTGAGGGAGACGCAACTTTAATGTTGAGTGTGCTATACTCAACTTGTGATTCTCTCCGGCAGGAATTGGGAGAGGGTAGGGAAGAAAAGGAGACAACATGGCTGTTAGCTACAACCCTTGGCGGGAACTGAACGATTTGGCGGGGCAGATGTTCCGCGCCGTATCCAACGAAGATCGCTCTATGGCGATGGATCTATACCGCAGCGGTGACGTGTTTGTGGTGAAGATGGATTTGCCCGGCGTGAACCCCGGCAGTATCGACATTGATGTGGACGACCGCACCCTGACCGTGCGCGCTGAGCGTACCGCTGAAGCGCTGGACACCACCGATGACAAGAACGTATGGCTGACCAGGGAGCGCAACTACGGCACGTATGCCCGCCAGATTTCTCTCGGCACCGGGCTGAATGTGGCCGGTATCACCGCTGACTACGCCGATGGTGTGTTGACGCTCACTATCCCAATGGCTGAAGAAGCTAAACCCCGCAAAATTGAGGTCAACACCCAGAAACCCGCCGTCTCCGACGGCATCGTAACGGGCTAACCTCCCACAACTGCAACCTAACCAGTGGCACCCGTACCCCACGCCAACCGCGCGGTACGGGTGCCGCTGCGTTAAACCCCACGTATTTTTAACTCTGTCACCCCTGATGTGACCTAGGGGCACCCCACGTGCAAGAATAGGCGGGCACGGGCGCATAGCTCAGTTGGTTAGAGCACCTCCCTTACAAGGAGGGGGTCGTTGGTTCAAGTCCGACTGCGCCCACCGTATTCAAATGGCATATTGCCTAGTGAGCGCCGAAACGATATAGTCGTTGTTGTCCCGTAGTGGTCGGTAATAGTCGTTGTTTTAGGGTTATTTTTGGGTACCCTCCGATAGACATTTTTTTCCTTCCATTGTTTTATACGTCTGTATAGGTGGGCTATACTTTTTATATGGTCAAGCCGATGAAGTACCGAGAGCTAGCAAGATTGCTCAAGGATGCGAACTTCGCGCCGCGCCCCGGAAAAGGCGACCATGAGGTATGGCGACACCCGAGTGGCATTTCTGCTACGGTCGTGCGCGACGCCGAGTGCTCACCGGCGGTCACTAGGAATGCGCTCAAGGCGATTGAACAAACTAAGGAGGCAGAGAGATGAACACCGTTAAAGTAACTGCGACCCGTTGGCGGGGCGGCTGGGAGCTCGTGTTGCCCGATGGAGGAGCGACGCAGTGTCGTACTCTCGCTGGCGCTATAGAGCAAGTGCGCGATTATCTGGACACCGTGCAGCCTGATATTGACCACGGCGCATGGGAGATTGACGTAATGCCTAATCTGGGCACCACGCTTAACGATGTACGCGCGGCGCGTGACGCGAGCGAAACCGCACAAATAGCCACTATCACCGCTGCTAAACAACTACGCCGCGCCGTGAAAGGTTTACGCGCGCAAGGACTCTCTCTCGCAGACACCGCTACTGTGCTTGGTGTGTCCAAGACCCGCGCTCAACAACTCGTTGCTGCGTGATTATGTGCTTGTCGCGGTTTCGCGCTGCAAAGTATGAACCTCGTAGCCGCCACAAAGAAGGGGGGCGTTGATTCAAGTCCGACTGCGCCCACCGTATTCAGATGGCATCTTTCCTAGTGAATGCCGAATATGCCGGAGACACAGATCAAAAATAAGGTTCGGCGCGATTTATACGCACGCAGTCGGGGGTATATTTCCCTCATGGGTGTTTTTCTTGCATTGCTTGCGCTCTGTGGGGTGACTGTTGGTATCTGGTGGTATCTGCGCCACAAAAAGAAACTGGCTGGGCGAGTTGGTGTACAGGTTGTCTACATGGATCTCGGCATGCCGGATGAGTACGCGAAATTTACCAAAGACTACACCTTTTTATGGACACTTCGGGCAAAACCAAAAGAAGGCATGCGCGTGGTAGTGCCGGGCAATGTGGAGGATTCTTGGGGTATGGTGGTGGCACTCTCCACCCCTGAACAACTAGAGAAGTGGTCTAAAGAGCAACTGGCTAGCGTTATCCGAGTAGCCACCCCGAAAGAGCTTAAAGCCGCTCAAAGAACCGCGCCGCGCTCGAGGCAGAGAGTGCGGGAGAGCGATGGGCTCGTTGGGGTACAGGTTGTCTACATGGACCTCGGCATGCCGGATGAGTACGCAGAATCTCGCAAAGCCTACACTTTCCTATGGACACTTCCGGCACCCCCAGAAGAAAACATGCGCGTAGTAGTACCGGGTGATGAAGGCGAATCTTGGGGTATGGTGGTGGCACTCTCCACTCCTGAACAACTAGAGAAGTGGTCTAAAGAGCAACTGGCTAGCGTTATCCGGGTAGCCACCCCACAAGAACTTGAAGCCGCCGCAGTTAAAAGGCGGAAAATTGAAGCGGAGAAAAACAGTTGGCTTGACGAAGCGCGGCGTGCAGCTGGTCTCCCTGTGAAAGGTAGACGCAGGAAAATACCAGAGGGTTATCCGGCGATTGCACCAGTTTCCGGCACAGCAACAAGCCTTGCGAAAGCTCAAACTTTCGGCAGTATGTGGTGGCGGGCGTATAAAGCGGCACGCAACGACGAGGAAGAAACGCGCTTTAATCAGATAGCCCAGTTCTGGTACGCCCAACGCGATGCCCTTGCGGAAGAGGTGAGAATTTCATGAAGCTAACGCCTGTTCAAATCAACATAGCTGAATACCCTGCTGCGTTGCATCCTTATTTTGATGGCGCGAAGCTCTACGACAGCAGTTGCTCGCCCAATGCGCGGGTGTACTTCATTGACAAGGACACGGGGTATTTTCTGAAAATTGGACGCGTGGCGGACTTAGGCCACGAATATGAAATGACGCGCTATTTCCATACCAAAGGACTGGCGGCAGCAGTCGTTGAATACTGCTTTGATGCCGGGCAGGATTATCTCCTGACCGAAAAACTAAAGGGCGACGATTGCACTACGGTAAAATATCTTGAACAGCCTAAACGCCTTGCGGAGTTGCTTGGCGAACAGCTCTCCCTTTTACATAGTTTGGATTATCGGGATTGCATGTCAGGTTGTGCTGTAACAAACCACACAGAGCAGTATCTGCTCAAAGCAAAGCGAAATAAGCTCACCGGGAACTTTGACAAGAGCAACTTCCCAAACAGTTTCGGCTACGCAAGCGAAGACGAAGCGTGGGCAGTCGTGGAGAAATACGGGCGTCTGCTAAAAACCGACACACTTCTGCATGGCGATTATTGTCTGCCAAACGTCATACTTGACGATTGGAGTTTCAGCGGGTTTGTTGACCTTGACAGCGGCGGCGTTGGCGACAAGCACGTTGACCTCTTTTGGGGCGCGTGGACACTGTGGTTTAATCTCAAAACAAACAAATACCGTAACCGTTTCCTTGATGCTTACGGGCGGGACAAGATAGATGAGGATTTACTGCGGGTTATCGCGGCGGCGGAGGTTTTCAGATGATGGGCAATCACGCCGTGTATTCAGTGAAGCTGGGGAGTGAAGATGGAGATTAGCGGAGATTTTGTTGGGGATGTCCGCGCTGGGTTGGCGGCTTTAGGGGATCCGCAGCGGGCGGCGGGACAGCAGGCGTATATGAAGTCGCAGCTGCCGTTTTATGGGGTGGTGACACCGCAAGTTCGCGCGCTCGTTAAAGGGTTGGCCAAAGCGTACATCTTGGATTTGGATGCGATTGCGCGCTACTCGCGTGCACTATGGGATGAGGCTAACTACCGCGAGGAACGCTACGCCGCCATCGGGCTCACCGGGCTTAAACCGGCGCTGGGGCAGTTAGAGTTGGTGCCGCTGTACGAGCATCAAGTGCGCACTGGGGCGTGGTGGGATTTCGTAGACGACATCGCACACCGTATCTGCGTATTGCACGATACGCACCCCGGCGAGACAGCCCAGATTGTGCGCCAATGGAGCGGAGCCGATACGTTCTGGCTACGCCGTTTAGCTATCATCAGCCAATTGACGCGCAAAACCCGCACCGATGTAGCTTTGCTAACCGAACTCATTGAGCCCAACTTGAGCGATAAAGAGTTCTTCATCCGTAAAGCTATCGGTTGGGCATTACGCGATTACGCCTACACTGACCCGGATTGGGTACGCCACTTCGTCCAAACTCACGCACTAAGCCCCCTAAGCCTCCGCGAAGCCACCAAACACCTTTGAGTTGAACATCCATTTTGTGTGTGACACAATTGGATATGTGCCGCTCAAATTCTCCGCTAAGGCAGCGAAGCATCGTGTGCCTAGACGCTCAATCTGGCAGGTGGTGATGACCGCCCGAGGGAGCGTCGTCACTACCAGCTGGGGCGAGACCGGGCTGCTTTACGTCGGAGTGGATGAACACGGGGTCGAGTTTGAAGTTATCACCGTGCAGCGTGGTAGGGACGAACTGGTGGTACACGCCATGGCCACGGCCGAGCGGCACAGGAGAGATGAAAAGGTGAAATGATGATGGAAACCGAAAATGAACTAAGACCTCCGCGTATGAGCATGGAGGAAGCTATTGCGCTATCATCCGCCATGACGGATGCCGATTTCCCCACTGTGGCACCAGCAGAGGATGTCAGCGACGCTCTGGTGCAACGACTGGTAGCCGCAGCCCGTGGGGTGGGCAGGCCGTCACTCACGGCACCGGGTAAGCATTCCCCGATGTTGAACTTGCGAGTATCGGAAGCGATGAAAGCCGACCTAGAGCGGGTGGCGGCCATCAAAGGTGTACGGCAATCCGATGTGGTACGTGAGGCGCTAGATAGGTGGCTAAACGAGGCGCTCGTCGCAGCGTAGCAACCCACTTCGCTTGCGCTAATAGAATAAGCGCACTACCTAGATGGGAGAGCCATAGGTTCAGGAGCGCAAAAGGGTTGTTAAGAGTACGGTGGTCATTTGCGCTGGGGGGCGGCAGAATCGTCTAAGCTGTAGCACATGACTACGATTTTTAAGGGCGCGCGGGTGTTTGACGGTGAACGTTTCCTCGACGGGCCACATGATGTTATTTTCGATGGTACTACCATCACGCAGGTTGCTCCGGCGGGAGCCGTTCAGCTTGACGATGCGGTTGTTGTTGACGCTGGGGGCAAGACTGTTACACCAGGGTTCATCGACAGCCATATTCACTCCACGTTCTCTGGCGCATCGCTGCTGGAAGCGGTGATGAAGCCGTTCTCGTATCAGTTCTTTGAGGCGATGCGTAATCTGCGCGACGATTTGGCGCTGGGCATCACTACGGCGCGGGACGCTGGCGGCGGCGATGCGGGGCTGAAACAGGCTATCGCGGAGGGCATCATCGCCGGGCCGCGGCTGAAAATCTCAGTGAATATCATGAGCCAAACCGGGGGGCACAACGACGGATTCTGCCCCTCCGGCGTGGATACCGCTATCGCGCACCCCGGCAAGCCCTCCGGGGTGGCCGATGGCCCCGACGGGTGCCGCAAGAAAGCGCGGGAGCTGTTCCGCGCCGGGGCTGACCAGATTAAAATCTGCACCACCGGCGGAGTGCTGTCGCCCGCCGACTCACCGGAGCATTCGCAGTTTACGGTGGCCGAGATTCAAGCCATCGTCGAAGAAGCTGAGGCGCACGGCAGCTATGTGTTGGCGCACGCCCAGGGCACCGCAGGCATCAAGAACGCACTGCGTGGCGGGGTACGCTCCATCGAACACGGCATTTTCTTAGACGATGAAGCTATCCAACTAATGCTTGACAAGGGGGCTTATCTGGTGCCCACCCTGATTGCTCCGCTGTGGGTGATTCGCTTGGCCGAGGCTGGCCGTCCCATCCCGCAGATTATGGTTGACAAATCGCGGCGGGTAGCTGACGTACACCGCAACGCCTTTGCGCGTGCAGCCGCCGCCGGAGTCAAGGTGGCTATGGGCACCGATACCGGGGTCGGCCCGCACGGCACCAACTTAGAGGAGTTGTGGTTGATGTACGACGGCGGGCTCACTTTGGAGGGCACGCTCAAAGCCACCACCGCCACCGCCGCAGAACTGGTCGCACCGAATGAAAAGTTGGGACGTATCGCCGCCGGTTACACCGCCGACGTCGTACTGCTCGACTACGATCTCACCGCTGGCGAGCAACTCAAAGACCTCCCCAGCCACGTCGCGGCGGTGTATCAAGGCGGTAAACAGGTTATCTGACACGACGCGCTCAACTAGTGGTCAATTGATGCCGTAGCACGGTTGCAGCGGCTACGCTTGCTCCATGCGTCCAGAAAACCTTGAACAGCTTTATACCTTATCTCAGCCCGCGCTGCACCCCAGTGGTGAGTGGGCGGTAGTTTCGGCGAAACGGCAAAGTTTCGCCGCTGATGCCTATGTTGGCCAACTTTGGAAAGTGCCGTTGTCAGGCGGCACTCCGGTGCGTATCACTCGGGGCTTCTCCGATGGTGCCCCCAAGTTTTCACCAGATGGGAAGCTCATCGCTTTCTTACGCGGCACGCCCGGCGCACCGCCGCAGTTGGCAGTGGTCTCCGCTGCGGGCGGCGAACCGATGGTGGTCACCAACCAGAAACTAGGGGTGAGCGAGTTCGTATTCAGCCCAGATGGCCAGCGGATATTCTTCGCCGCTGCAGTGCCAGAGGAGGGGCGCTACGGCACCATTGAGGGTGTTGGCCCCGCCGCCGAGGATCCCCGCCACATCACCAGCTTCCAGTTCCAGATGAACGCGCGCGGCTACACCGCAGACCAGCGTATCCACGTATTTGTGATTGACACCCCCGACCCGAGCGCCGAGCCGCCGATTGCTCCGATTGGGCGCGCCAAGAAAGCGGCAGGGGAGGATGCTCCGAAACTCATCCCCACGCCGGTGCAGTTGACCAGTGGGGATTACGACCACACTAACCTGTTCCCAGCCACTGACGGAGTGATAGTGGTGAGCGCTAGGCACGCCGAACGCGACAACGACCTGCGCCGCGATGCGTATTTGGTGCCCGCCGACGGTGGGGAACCGCGACTGCTCAACGAAGCAATCCCCGGACACATCCTCTCTGTGGGCGCTGCCGCCATCTCGGGCGACTCGCTCTACCTAGTGGCAGGCGATTTCGGCGATAGCGGCCGGGGTTACTCTGGCAGCAACCCCGGGTTGTGGGTGCTACCTGCAGCCGGTGGGGTGCCCACCCGGCTCACCGAGCCAGAGCCTTGGTACATCACGGAGGTCAACCCGGTGCCAGCCGATGCTGGTGCGGTGCTGGTGATTGCCAACGTACGCGGCAACGGCCAGCTGTATCGCGTAACTCCAGACGGCGAGATGACCGCTATACCGGCAGGAGAGGGAGCCGCCGTACACTTCGCAGCGTATGCTGCCACTAAAGTGCTAGTCACCGCCGCAAACGCTGATACGTTCGATGAGGTGGTTGACGTCACCGTTACACCGCAACGGCTCACCGATTTCTCAGCGGAGTTCCGCGCGCAAGCTGGCGTGCTGGCGGCAGCAGAAACTATCGCCACCAGCGCAGACGGCTACCCCGTCCACGGCTGGATTGTCAAAGCCGCCAACTACGACCCGAACCGGTCCAACCCGGTGATGCTGATGGTACACGGCGGCCCGTTCGCCTCCTACGGCAGCTACATCTTCGACGAGGCACAGGTGATGGCCGCCGCTGGCTACACCGTGGTGATGTGCAACCCGCGCGGCTCCGCCGGTTACGGCGAGGCACACGGCAAGGCCATCATCGGCGATTTGGGTAACTTAGATCACCAAGACATCATCGCGTTCCTCGACCATGCGCTGGCTACGGTGCCGGGGCTGGATGCTGACCGGGTGGGTGTGATGGGCGGTTCATACGGCGGCTATATGACCGCTTGGCTGCTCGGTCACGAAACCCGTTTCAAGGGCGGCATCGTGGAGCGCGGCTATCTGGATCCGCCAGCGTTCGTGGGCAGTTCCGACATCGGCTGGTTCTTCGTAAAGAACATTCACGGCGCTGACAAGGCAGAATGGGAGCGGCAATCGCCCACCAGCTACGTTGACCAAGTGGTGACCCCCACCTTGGTCATCCAGTCGGAGCAGGATTTACGTTGCCCCATCGCGCAGGCGTTGCGTTACTTCACTGAACTGAAACTGCGCGGCATCGACGTGGAGTTGCTGGTGTTCCCCGGCGAAAACCACGAACTGTCGCGCTCTGGCCGCCCCCTGCACCGCAAGGCTCGCTTTGAGCACATCTTGACTTGGTGGGCGAAACACCTGCCAGTCAACGAGTGAGCGAAAACAAGCGGAAGTATACGAGAGGAAACCTAACAAACTCTGAGCGCCATTGAAACCGTACTCGCTGACCTGCCCACCACTTCGGCGTGGCAAAGAGAGGTCTACATCCATCTGCATCAG
>JAITED010000123.1 GCA_031282235.1 Propionibacteriaceae bacterium
GCGGTAGCGTACTGCCGGGTATAACCCATCAGCCAGAATGCCTGTGCCGAGTCGGTCGTACCAGTCTTGCCAGCTTGCGGCCAAGGCCCGGAGACGCGCCCGTCCGCTGCGCCGCCGCCGTACATCACCTGGCTAAGCACTTGGCTCACCCCGTCGGCCACCTCCGGGTTCATCACCTCTTGGCAGTTGGCGGATGGCACATTGAGCTGTTTGCCGTCGCGGTCCTCAATAGCGTCCATGATGATGGGGCTGCAGTGCGTACCGCGACCGGCGAAAGTGGCATACGCTTCCGCTACCACCAGCGGCGCCACCTCCGCAGAACCCAACGTGAACGATGGGGCGTGGTCGAAGTGGTAATCGTCAATCAGGTCAGTGCCCCCAGTGCTGGGGTGCGCGATGGCGGCGTGTATCCCAGCGCGCTTAGCCAGACCGACCGTCTGACACACCCCTACATCCCGGATGAGTTGCCCGTAGTAGGTGTTAACGGAATCAATAGTGGCTCTAAGCAGCGTTATTTGTCCGTATTCGCTGCCGCCGAAGTTACCAACCGTCCAAGGGACACGAAAGGTGCCGTCACAAGCCTTGAAGCTATCTTTACTGAAATCCATCCGCCGCGGGGCGTCGTAGTAGTGGGAGAGTGAGGCTCCCTGTTCGAGCGCCGCGGCCAACGTGAACGGCTTGAAGCTGGAACCGGCCTGGAACCCTTCTGCGCCACCCATCGCGTAGTCAACGGCGTAGTTGAAGAACGTCTCGCCCGCTTCCGCATTCACGCCCATCACCGGCCGGGACTGCGCCATCTGGATGATGCGCCCCGTACCAGCCTCTACGGTAGCCGATACGGCAACCACTGGGTCAGTAGGGGCTGCGCGCTCCATCAAGGATGCGATAGCGGTATCCATCGCCGCCGGGTCGATGCTGGTATGAATCGTCAAACCGCCCCGACGTAAAAACGTGAGCCGACTCTCCGGGGTCTCGCCGTACTCCTCCATCTGCTCTGAAGCAAATATATGCTCGATGTAGTCACAGATGAACGGATAACGCGACTGGGCGCACCCCACGTTGAACGGCACCACCTTGGTCTGGTCGAACGGTTCCGCTTTGGCGGCAGCCGCTTGCGCCGTCGTAATCATCGCCACTTCGGGATGCGCCATCCGGTCAAGCACCACGTTGCGGCGCGCGATAGCCGCCTTTTCGTTGGAGATTGGGTCGGTTAAACCAGGGTTCTGCACCAGTCCAGCGAGCATCGCCGCTTGTGACAATGTGAGTTCGCTGGCGTGCACCCCAAAGAAGTGGTTAGCCGCCGCCTCAACACCGTAAGCGCCATCACCGAAATACGCCAGATTGAGATAACCCTCCAAAATCTGGTCTTTAGTTCTTACCTGCTCTACGCCCACCGCGTAACGCAACTCCATTATTTTGCGATCCAGCGTGGAGGCGATGGCCGCGTCGTAAGCGTCCTTGTCACCGGAGTCCCAGGCGGTCTGGGAGCGTACTAACTTCACGTACTGCTGGGTGATGGACGATGCCCCCTGCATATCGCCGCCGAGCGCGTCAACCACTATCGCCCGCATCAAACCCTCTAAGTCCAGTGCGCCGTGTTGATAAAAACGGTGATCCTCAATGGCCACGATAGCCTGCCGCATGATGGGGGCGATGTCGTCAAAGTCAACCCAGGTACGGTTTTGGTCTGCGATGGTGCCGATGAGGCTGCCATCAGCGGCCAAAATCTGGGTTTCTTCGGAAGCCACCGGGATATCGAGGTTGAGCGGCATGGTGGTCATGTCCTCCGCTGCGGCGCTGGCGACACCAGAAACCATAGCTACGACAGGCACCGCCAACCCAGCGGTGAGCAGCCCGGCGATGATGGAGAAGCACAGAAATCCAAACATCCGCGCCCCAACAGACGTCGTGCTCTTTTTAGCCATGCCAAGGATTCTACCGTGTGTTCCGTTTGAGCTACTACGTCAGCACTCAATCACCTTGCGGTGATACCCTAATAATCCATAATCCCGGTTGGATTAGCTACCGCGTTGCGGTAACGTGAGGAGACGCTATTCTTTCATGCAGGGGGGCATTTATGGCGCGCACCCAGGTCGATGACTGGACGCTCCTTGCTGCCTGCCGGGGCATGAACGACCAGCTTTTCCCCGAAGCCCGCGACCAAAGGCGCGCCAAAAACATCTGTTTCGGCTGTCCGGTACGAGCAAACTGCCTAGCCGAAGCGTTGGATAATCGTATTGAGTGGGGCGTTTGGGGTGGCATGACGGAGCGCGAACGGCGACAACTGCGTAGGCAACGCCCCGATGTTAGCTCTTGGGCGCAGGTGCTGGGCACTGTCACTGCCACCGGAGTCCCCATCATCGGCGGAGCCGCCGCCAACCAACCCCGCCGCTTAAAATAAGCCGCTTAAAATAACCAGTGTTAGCGCAGCGCGGCGAAATCTAGTTCTTCTACCCCGCCGGGGCGATAAATCGGGGTGACAACAGCCAAAATGATTACGGCGGCGAGCGCCGCAGCAGCCATCACCAGCGCCATGTTGGTGGTGCCACCGCCAAAGATGGACACCAGCGGAGCCAACGTCGCGGGCATAACACCTTGTAAAAAGCCGATGAAGCTGGCGGCGGTGCCAGCGGTTCCCCCGTGGCGGGCTAGCGCCAACGCGGCAGCGTTCGGAGGCGAGATGTTTACGGTGAACACCAGCAGGAACAGGCTCACCAACAGGCCGGGCAGTCCGGCAAAGCCGGTGGCCCCCACCCCGAGCAACAGCAACGCTAGGCCGCAGGTGATGGGCAGCGCCACCCGCAAAATCTGCGCCGACGTGTAGTGCTTCACCAACGCAGCGTTGAGCTGTGCCCCGGCCACCAACCCCATACCGTTGCAGGCGAACACCAAAGAGAACTGGAGACTCGTCAACCCGTAGCCCTCTTTTAAGATGAAAGGTGAGCCCACTACGTAACTCATCAACACTGCTGAGAGCAGGCTTGGCAGCACCGCCAACCCAACGAAGTAGCGGTCGTGTAGCAACACCCCGAATGTTTTCCACGGCAGATTCATCACCCGGCGTTCGGCGGGCAGGGTTTCTGGCAGTTTGAGCCAGATGACCACCCACAGCACCACTCCGTATATCGCTAGCGCAAAAAATACGCCACGCCACCCCGCCCAATCCCCGATAAACGAGCCGATGGTGGGGGCGAACAGCGGTGCGACACCAATCACCAGCATCAGGCGACTCATCAACGCGCTGGCTTCCCGCCCGATGAAACGGTCGCGGATGATGGCCATAGAAGTCACCCCGGCGGCAGCGTTGCAGATGCCCATCAGCAGCCGCAGCCCGATGAGCGGCGCGATAGCCGGGGCGAACGCGCAGCCGATAGCGATAACCACATGCAGCGCAGTGCCTATCAACGCCGGGGCGCGGCGCCCGAAACGGTCTGACAGCGGCCCCACACTCACCTGCCCGATGGCCCCGCCAATCATCATGAAAGTCATGGTGAACTGCGCCATGGTCTCCGATGTCCCCAAATCGTTAGCCACATCCGGCAGGTTGGGCAGATACATGTCCGTTGACACCGCCCCCAGAGCACTCATCACCCCAGCATCAGCACGTATTTCGGGGTAGCGCGATAGCGTGGCGGTTCGCTCATGTCAAAACCCTGGGACTAATTTTTTGTAGACCGGCACTAGCCCGATACGGTTGGGGGTCTGTTCGGGAAGTTGCCAAAAGTCGTAGCCAGGCCAGTCGTTAGCCTCCACCACCACCGGCCCATCCGGGGTTATGGCTATATCCCAACCCAAGAAACGCATCTCGGGAACCGCTTTGGCAGCAGCCTTCACCAACTCAAACGTCTGTTGCACATACGGAAGCTGATAGCCGTCAAATACGATGCCGCTATACGGATGGCGCTCTAGCACTTCCAGCCGCGAAGTATGCGCCAACCCGACGAGTTTCCCATCCACCGGATTGATCGGCACACACATGCCATCGTTTTCTAAATTATCGACAAACTTTCCCTTGTCCCCCAGCTTTTGAGTGGCGTATACGACATGCACTTCACCAGCTGAATCCATAAGCGTGACCACGCGCTGCGTATTGATTGCCAGCGGATACAACCGCGACAAATCCGGATGCTGCACGATGGCTTGCTCTAGCAACCCAAACTTCTTCTCAGGCTGTTTGATGTAGTTGAGCATGTCGGCCACAGAGTCGAAATCGCTAATCCGCAGCCGCTCAATCCCGCGCCCGCTCACCCCGTCCTCTGGCTTAGCGAACACCACCTCTTTATCGGCCATAAAATCGCGCAGTGATTCCTCGTTGGCTTCGGCGACAAACAGCACACCGCGCTTAAAATACGGCAACAGGCGGCGGGCTTGCACGCTTTTCATATCGAACGTTCTGGCGAACGTTTCATCGTTCAACATGTTTATGAGACGGGCGTTTTTGGCGCGGGTGATGTAGGTGGCGCGATGGCGATAGTCGATGTCGTAAAACCCAAATATGGCGTAGTCGTAATACCCGGCTCCGAACAGCGCAGCGCTTAACAGGATGTCAAAAGACATCGCTACTCGAGAACGCCCCGATTTCTCGTGACAGCAATCCAGCATCGCCTTAAACTTCGAGTAGCGCACCCCGCTGGCCACCCGCGCAAAATACTTGAGCTTGGAGTAACCCTCGACTCTGCCACTTTGACGCACCACGCCCCACAGTTTACTTAACACGGTTGCGATACCTCGGTTGTGTCCGCTGGCGGTTGCGCCCCGTTGGCCGACGCGCCTCGTAGTTTGTTCAACATAGCTTTGATACCCGACCACACCTCAGCAATACGAAAGAGTTTCGCCAACGCCAGAAACGCTACTACGAACGCCGCCGCACCAACTGCCAATAAGACCCACTGCACCAACCATCCGGTGCCCCAGGAGCGCAGCAGCCACAGCACCAACCGCGCCACTGCACCGGCAGGTGCCGCCGCCAGCGTCAAGCGTACCCAGAGCCGTATCAGCTCCCTTTGGCCGTATCCCCCCAGTTCTCGGGTGGTGAGTACCAAAAAAATTATGGCTACCGCAATCACCCCAATGCTGTTACCCAACGCCACGGTGGCCGCTCCCCAAGTGCGCGGCACTAGATAGGCCGCCAACAGCGCGAACCCTACCCGCACTAGGGCAAACACTCCGGTAGTCCAGAATGTGCTCCAGCCGTCCTGGGCGGCGTAAAAGTAACGGTCTTTCAAAGTGGCAATAGCTTGGGGTAGCAGGCCGATAGCGTACGCCACTAAAATCCACCACACCCCTTGCACCTGCTGGGAATCCAAGTCGGGGATGATGATACGAATCGCTGGCTGCCCTAAAGCGATGAGCGCCACGGTTGCGGGGATCATAAATACGCTGGGCGCACCAAGCGCTGAGCGCAGTTCACGCTTCACAGCGAACGCATCAGCGGCGTTACACGCCCGTGACAACGCTGGATACATCGCCGTTAGGATTGATACGGTGATGACGGCGTGCGGTAATACGTAGAGCAGATAGGCGTAATCACTGCCAGCGTTGCCGAGCACATCGTCTAAA
>JAITED010000194.1 GCA_031282235.1 Propionibacteriaceae bacterium
AGATGTGAGACAACTATGTCTTGTCTCAGGACATACTGCGCGAAGCGAGCGTAGCGAACCTCCCCTTTTCCCGTCATACTGCGTGCAGCATGACAGGGGTTACCTCCCCGCACCACTCACCGGTGACCCCCGCCGCCTACGGCGGCTCACCCCCTTTGGCAAAGGGGGCTAGTATCGACCATCTTTAGCTCTGGTGCCGGGGGCAACCCAACCACTTCCCAGAGAATTGGTGGTTAATCTTCTTTCAGTGTTTAACGGGGGGCTCGTCAGTGTTAAGGCTACGGACATGTTGACCGTCTTAGATGGACGTAGTTCGATGCCTACTACACCGAGGAGCACCACTGCTGATGACCCAAAAACCAGCAATTTATGAAAGATTTCTGCTCACCCCTGGGCCGCTTACCACGTCAATTGCGGTGCGGCAAGCCGCGTTGGTGGATTGGGGGTCGTGGGATGAGGATTTCAACGCCCTCACCGCGCAGGTTAGGCAAGGGCTGATTCAGGCGGCGGGAGCGGGAGATACGTTGACTTGCGTGCCACTACAGGGGTCGGGGACGTTCGCGGTCGAGGCAGCGGTGCGCACATTCATACCTCGCAACGGTGGATTGGTGGTCGCTGTCAACGGTGCCTACGGAGTACGGATGGCGCGGTTAGCTGAAATGGCCGGGTTGCGGGTGCGCACCGTGGAGTACGGCAGCAACGAGCCGATAAACCCTGACCAGCTGGCCGACGTATTACAGCAACTCCCCGGTTTTACGCATGTGGGGGTCGTCCACTGCGAGACCTCCACCGGGCTGCTCAACCCGTTAGCGGCGGTGGCCGATGCGGTGGGGCAAGCGGGTGGGCGCTTGTTAATTGATGCCATGAGCACTCTGGGGGCTTTAGAGGTGCCCGCTGCCCACCCTGCCGTCACCGCAGTAGTGGCATCCTCCGGCAAGTGCCTAGAGGGGTTGCCGGGAGTGGGGTTCGTATTCGCCACTCCGGAAGCGCTGCAGGAAGCGACGGGGCGCTCAGACTCTTTGAGCCTTGACCTCGCCGCGCAGTACACCTATATGGAAGCCACCGGGCAGTGGCGGTTCACACCACCCACCCATCTAGTAGCGGCGCTCGCGGCGGCGTTGCGCGAACACGAAGCCGAGGGGGGACGCGCGGGGCGTTTAGCGCGCTATCAAGCCAACTCGGCAGCGCTAGCCACCGCCGCCCAAGATTTAGGTTTAGTGAACTACCTCCCCGCCGCACTACAAGCACCCATTATTCATACGTTTTTCGCCCCGAATACCGACACATGGAGCTTCCCGCGCTTCTACCACCTAGTCAAACAGCGCGGATTCATCCTCTACCCCGGAAAACTCACCACCGAAGAAACGTTCCGCGTCGGCTGCATCGGGCGCGTCACCCCCGAGATTATGTACGCCGCCGTCCAAGCCATCGCCGCCGCCCTCACCGAAATGAACCACCGATGATTGCAGCCTTTTCCAAAACAGCCCCCTTCCCCGAAGGGGGTGGCAGGCGCAGCCTGACCCTTAAAGCCCCCTTCCCCGAAGGGGGTGGCAGGCGCAGCCTGACGGGGGTTATCTCCCCACACCACTCACCAATAACCCCCACCGCCTACGGCGGCACCCCCTTTGAAAAGGGGGCTTCAGGGGAATCCTATCTCATGCCCCTTTGCGGCCAGTCTCTTTCTCCCACGCGGAAAGTTGCTGCTCTAGGGCTTTCATCAACTCAAACACTTGCGAGGGTGGGATACGTACCCGCGACACCACCCCAGCCTTGATAACCACACCCTCCTCGGTGGCTTGCGCTGGCTCATGCAGCGCCGCAAAATCGAGTACGAAAGCGTCGTTGGTGTGCCATGCGCGCACGAAATCTGCGTATACGCCCGCCGCTTGGTCAACCGGCATACCAATCTGTAGTCTCTGTTCAGCCATACCTCAAGCCTAATCCACTCCGGCGAACTAGTAGAGTTGACCTGTGAGTGGTCAGCCAATTGAGCAACGTCACCTTAACAGCCCAAACGCTGCGGTGAGCGATGCCGACCGTGCCGAAGTTGAGGAGTTGTTGAAGCAGGCGTATACCGCCGGTGACATCACCATTGATGAGTTCTTTGTGTTGTTGGAGCAACTCTGGGCTGCACCGACCGGCGCTGCGCTGGTGCCCATACTGCGCGCGCTCCCCGGTCGGTTGCGTTCCACCGGCCCAGCGTTGGGCGGTGACCACGTTGGTTTGGAGCCGGGTATCGCCCCCAAAGGCCCCTCCATCTTTGAGCGCAGGCGCCAACTTAACTGAACGCTGCGACTGCGCGCAGCATACGTATGGACTCAATCGCGGGCGATGCTGGCCAGCGGCACCCCGCGGGCGGCTAACTCTGCGGCACCGCCGTCCGGTTCGGTGAGCACCCAGAGGCCATCCTCCAGCACGGCTACGGTGTTTTCCCAGTGGGCAGCCCACGAGTTGTCGCGGGTGGCTACCGTCCAATCGTCGTCCAGTTCTGCTACGTCCGGCTTGCCCAAGGTGAGTATCGGTTCGATACACACCACCAGCCCAGGGCTGATACGCGGGCCGCGCCCGGGACGCCCAAAGTTCGGGATGTCGGGGAGCATGTGCATCTCGGTGCCGATGCCGTGGCCGGTGTAGTCGCGCACGATGCCGTAGCGGCGCGGCTGATGCTCCACAAAGCGCTGAATCGCAGCGGATACGTCCGAAATCTGCACGGCACCCCACAGCGCGGCGATGCCCACCCAAGTCGCCTCGCGGGTGGCAGCGATTAACGCCTTGGCTTCCGCGCTGACGTTATCCCCCACCGCGATAGTGCGAGCCGCGTCACCGTGCCAGCCGCCCACGATAGCCCCAAAATCTATGGCTACGATGTCACCGTCGTGCAGTACGCGTTTGCTCGGGATGCCGTGTACCACCATTTCATTAGGGCTGACACAGGCCACCCCCGGATATGGCTTGATGCCCCACTCCGCGCCGTATCCCAAAAAGTTTGATTTGGCTCCGGCTTCAGCGAGCACCGTGCTCCCCACCGCGTCGATATGCGCCGTGGTGACCCCCGGGGCGACGACAGCGCTCATGGTCGCCAAACCCTTTTGTACCACCAACCCAGCACGCCGCATGGCAACGATTTGACTAGGGGTTTTGAGCTGAATCCTAGCCATCAACATCAGCCACAGTCAGCGGGTCAAGCGCAGCGACAATCCGGGCTCCAGTTTCCGCAATAGTGCCGCTGCCATCAATTAGATGCAAGATGCCACGCGGAGCGTATTGGCTAATCACCGGCTCCGTCTGCTCGTGATACACAGCCAGCCGATGCGTTACGGTCTCCAAGTTGTCGTCACTGCGCCCCTCATGCTGGCCGCGTAACAGCATCCGTTCCAGCAGCTGCTCCTGGGGCACATCGAGCAGCAGTACGCCATCCAACTGCTTGCCCTGCGTTGCCAGATACGTATCCAACGCGGCCACCTGATTAGTGGTGCGGGGGTAGCCGTCCAGTATCCAGCCCTCCGCCGCATCCGGCTCGGAAAGCCGCGCCACCACCACCGCGTCGGTGATTTCGTCGGGAACCAGCGAGCCACTATCCAGCAGCGCCTTAACTTCGCGGCCTAGTGGGGATTCGGAGCGCACAGCGGCGCGGAACATGTCTCCAGTGGAGATGGTGGGAATGTGGTAGCGCTCGGATACGGCAGCAGCCTGGGTGCCCTTGCCGGAACCGGGGGCACCCATGATAAGTAGTCTCATTTCAGAAAGCCCTCGTAGTTACGTTGATGTAGCTGGCTCTCAATCTGACGGACGGTGTCGAGACCAACGCCAACCATAATCAATAGACTAGTACCTCCGAACGGGAACTTTCCAGAGGCACCCACTATCGCAATCGCCAACATCGGGATTAACGCGATGATACCGAGGTAGATAGACCCGGGCGCGGTGAGCCTAGATAGCACGTAGCCCAAGTAATCTTCGGTGGCTTTGCCGGCGCGCACCCCCGGGATGAAGCCGCCGTATTTCTTCATGTTGTCCGAGATTTCGACGGGGTTGAACGTGATGGAAACGTAGAAGTAGCAGAAGAAGATGATTAGCGTGAAGAAGGCGATGTTGTAAATCCAAGAGTGGGTCTGCCCGGAGAGGTTTTGCATAATCCACTGCCCAGCCGGGGTTTCGGAGCGGAACATGGCGTACAGCACCGGCAGATACAGGATGGATGACGCGAAGATGATGGGGATGACGCCGGATTGGTTCACTTTCAGCGGGATGTAGGTGGTGGTGCCGCCGAGCAGCCGTTTGCCGACCATGCGTTTCGCGTATTGCACTGGAATACGGCGCTGCGCTCGCTCCACGAAGATGACCGCCGCCATCACCAGCAGCCCCACTGCCATCACCATGAAGAACATGAACCAGCCGCTAGCGCCGGGGTTGGTTTCTTTGATGCCCCACATGCTGCTCGGGAACTGCGCCACAATCTGCGTGAAAATCAGGATGGACATGCCGTTGCCGACGCCACGGTCGGTGATTAGCTCACCGAACCACATGATGATGGAGGTGCCAGCCATCATGGTGAGAATCATCACCACGATGACGAAGATGGACTTGGAGTAAACCACTTCCAGCGAGCAGCCCTTGAACATGTTGCCGGAGACCGCCAGCATGGTGAACGAGGTGGCCTGTAGCACACCCAATACGATGGTGAGCCAGCGAGTGTATTTGGTGATGGTCTGCTGCCCCGTCGAGCCCTCTTTCTTCAACGCCTCCAACCGTGGAATCACTACGGTGAGGAGTTGCAGGATGATGGAGGAGGTGATGTACGGCATGATGCCCAGCGCGAAGATTGTCAGGTTCAGCAACCCGCCGCCGGAGAACAGGTTTATCAACTGATATACGCTGCCCATGTCGCCACTTTCCGCGATGGATGCGCAGGAGCGGATGTTGACCATGTTGACGTTCGGCGTCGGGATGGTGGTGCCCAGCCGAAACAGCACAAGGATGCCCAGCGTAAACAGCAACTTTTTACGCAACTCTGGAACCCGGAACACCTGAGAGAAAGCGTTGAGCACTGGGGACTCCTCCTCTTAACCGCTGTACGTATCCCCGCGTATTTTCACACGCAGACACACCATTGGCAATCTATACGTAATTGACAACCTATATAGCGTAGCGCGATTGGAATCAACCGTCTAACCCGCGCCCTTTCTTAGACACCTCCCCGAGTACACTGCCAGCACCATCGTCGCAGGCTCCGCGCAGGCTGGGTTAGACTTGACCCCATGTTCGACATCGGTAGGTCAAAGCGCGCGGAACGGGCGTATTCATTGGATGATTTGGTGATTGTGCCTACCCGGCGCACCCGGGGCATTGACCAAGTAAACCTTTCATGGCGTATCGACGCTATGAGCTTCGACTTCCCGCTGTTGGCGGCGCCGATGGACTCCGTGATGAGCCCGGAGACCGCCATCCAATTTGGCCAAATGGGGGGCTTGGGGGTGCTCAACCTAGAGGGGTTGTGGACGCGCTACGAAGACCCGCAGCCGATTTTCGACGAGTTGGCGGCCGTCACCGACCAGCACGCGGCCACCAAACTGATGCAGTTGCGCTACGCCGCCCCGGTGCAGCCGGAGTTGATAACCGCTCGGATGCAGCAGATTCGCGCCGCTGGCGTGCCGGTGGCTGGCTCCCTCAGCCCGCAGCACGCCCGGCAGTTCGCTAGCGTGCTGGTGAACACCAACCCCGATTTCTTCGTGATACGCGGCACAGCGGTTTCTGCGGAACACGTCTCTGATGCGCAGGAACCGTTGAACCTGAAACGCTTCATCTACGATTTGGACGTGCCGGTGATTGTGGGCGGCTGTGCATCGTATCAGACGGCACTACATCTGATGCGTACCGGGGCCGCTGGCGTATTGGTGGGTTTCGGCGGCGCGGCTACCAAAACCACCCGCAAGGTGTTGGGCATTCAGGTGCCGATGGCCACCGCCATCTCCGACGCTGCCGAGGCGCGCCGCGACTATCTGGACGAATCCGGCGGTCGCTACGTCCACATCATCGCTGATTCCGCGATGGGCACTTCGGGCGACATCGCCAAAGCGCTGGCGTGCGGTGCGGACGCCGCCATGATTGGCTCCCCCTTGGCGCGCGCCGCTGAGGCTCCCGGTCGGGGCTACCACTGGGGCGCAGAGGCGTGGCATGAGAACCTCCCACGCGGCGAGCGGGTGCATCTCCAAACCGTCGGCACTCTGGAACAGATTGTGCTGGGCCCCTCCACCATCCCCGACGGCACCATGAATCTGGTGGGCGCGCTGCGCCGTACCTTGGCCTCCACCGGCTACACCGAAGTCAAAGACTTCCAACGTATTGACCTTGTCATCTTGAACTAATCATTATTACGCCTCGCCGCTAAAGTAGTACGCTTAATCGTTAAAATATTCGGGAGATTTCGTTCACGAATGTTTAAGGTTCTTTTTGCGGAACCCGAGGAGAAATAGATGATATCAAAGCGCGGCTTCGACCCTGCCGACGACGAGACACCGGAGCCGGAGTCGCAGTCCCAGACCCCCCGCCGTCTTGCGAGTTCCGCCGAAACCGACCCCTCCCCGGTACCTGACCCCATCTGGTACGGCGACACTCCCCTCACATTCGCACCGGCTGCGGCTACCGCTGACACCGATGCGGTTACAGAGGTTGATACGGATGCAACACCAGATGCGGATACAGAACCAGATGCGGACCTAGAACCAGATACGGATACCACACCAGATATAGACGTAACACCGGATACGGATACGGACACAGAAACTGAACCAGAAACCGACACTCCCGCCCCCGAAGCCGACACTCCCACTCCAGAAACCACCCCCCGGAAGCCCACTATCAGCAAGGGCAGCATCGCCGCTAAAGTGGCGGGGTTGCTGCTGGCTATCGCCGCCAGCGCCAGTGTGGTGTGGCTGGCACTCGCCGCGCACCGCTCCGATATGCTCCCAGAGCGCTACTTCTGGTTCGCGGTAGGGGGCTCAGTAGCGGTGGTTTTGGCACTCGGCGTAGGGCTCGTCATGGTACGGCCACACCGCCGCCGAGTGGGCTATGCGCTGCTGATGTGCGCCGCCGCCCTAGTCACCGCCGGAAGCCTATTCCTAGCCAACGTGTTCGCCAACGTAAAGCATTTCACCGACGGCATCTCCGGCGGTATTCAGTCCGTCACCCTCACGTATGTCATCATCGCGCCGTTGCCCGCCGGTTTGACCAACCCGGATGCGACGGATCTGCCCCCCGCTACCGGCACTTCCCCCAGCCCTGGTGCATCCCCCGCGACCCCGAGCGCTACCCCCACGAAACCAACT
>JAITED010000002.1 GCA_031282235.1 Propionibacteriaceae bacterium
TCTTTTTCCCCTTGGAAAAGTCCCGCATCAATGAGGATGCGGCGCTCACCGTACTCCAACAGATATTTGCTACCCGTAACGGTGCCTGCGCCCCCCAAAAATCGAAGCGATGTACGTGCATTAGCCATGGTTCAAGTCTCGCTCATAAACCGGTGCACCGCACCCCATCCACGCCAAATCTTCGCTAAAAATGTCATACGTCTTACATACGTACCTTTTCGGCAAAGCGTGTACGGGCTACGAAAAGTATCCCGATTGCGAGATACTAAGACATGGGAATACAGCCGTATCAACAGCTCGATTTAAGTTATGACGGGGCGGTCGCCACCATAACCCTCAACAATCCGGGGAAACGCAATGCGCTGTCGGAAGCGATGATGCTGGAGATTACCGCCGCTTTGTGGGAGGTAGGAGCCTCCGATGCGCTGGTGGTGGTGCTGGCGGCGAACGGGCCAGCGTTTTCGGCGGGGCACAATCTCGCTGATTTGGTGGGTATCACCTTGCCACAGGCGCGCAAACTGTTCGGCGTATGTGTCGCCATGATTGAGACGCTGCAGCGCATTCCGCAGCCGGTTATCGCCAAAGTACATGCGGTGGCCGCCGCTGGCGGGTGTCAGCTGGTGGCGTCATGCGATTTGGCGGTGGCTGCGGAATCCGCGTCTTTCTCCATTCCGGGCATCAAGCGCGGGCTTTTCTGCCATACGCCGCTGGTGGCGGTCAGCCGTAACGTGGGCGCGAAACGGGCGCTAGAGATGGCGTTTACCGGCGATGCGGTGAGCGCAAAAACCGCCGCCGAGTGGGGGCTCATCAACTATGCGGTTCCCGATGCCGAACTCGACAGCGCTGTCGCCACGCTGGCGCACCGGATCATTGACGACGGCAGCCCATACGCGCGCGGGATGGGCAAAAAGCTGTTCTATGACCAAATCGGAGTGACGCAAGCCAGCGCGTATGACCTCGCCGCCGAGGTGGTGGCGCTGAACGCGGTGCTGCCGGATGCGCAAGAGGGGTTCGCGTCGTTCGTAGAGAAACGGAAACCGGTCTACCGGATGCTGCCCAATGCCTGAATCGGTAGCCGAAAACCCACTCGCCCCGGAAACCGCGTCTAGGCTCCCGGATTTGGCTAGGCTTCCCAAGGCGCACTTGCATCTACATTTCACCGGTTCATTGGATTTGCCGACGTTGGCTGAGTTGGCAGTAGCAGCTGACGATACGGTGGCCACCGGGCTCATCGCGGAAGCCGCCCTAGCCGTACCCGCCACCACTAAAGGTTGGTTCCGGTTCCAGCGCACTTACGATTTGGCGAGACGGGTGGTGCGCACTGAAGCTGCGATGCGGAAAGTGGTACGCCGCGCTGCCGAAAACGACGCTGACGAGGGAGTACGGCGTTTAGAACTGCAGATTGACCCCACTTCGTATGCTCCGCACGTCGGCGGCATAATCGGTGCGTTAGAGATTGTGTTGGACGAAGCGAAGTTGGCGACGCGCGCCACCGGGGTGCAGGTGGGGATAATCGTCGCCGCCTCACGTATCCGACACCCGATGGAAGCGCGCACCCTAGCGCGACTCGCGGCGAAATACGCCGGAACGGGCGCTGGGGAGGTGTGCGGTTTCGGGTTGAGCAACGACGAATGGGCAGGTTCCACCCCGGAGTGGGAGGGCGCGTTTCGTATCGCCCGCAACGCTGGCTTGCCGGGAGTGCCGCACGGTGGGGAACTGCGCGGAGCCGACCATGTACGGCAGGTGGTCGCCGCGCTGCACCCCAGCCGTATCGGGCACGGCATCCGCGCCACTGAAGACCCCCGGCTGCTAGACGAATTGGTAACCGCCGGGGTGAGCTTTGAGGTGTGCCCCGTATCCAACGTGCAACTCGGGATTTATCCGAACCTAAGCGCTGTGCCGCTGCGCGCCCTAGTGGAAGCAGGAGCGAGTATCGCGCTCGGTGCTGACGACCCGCTGCTGTTCCACGCCCGCCTGTTGGCGCAGTACCAAGCCGCCCAAGACCACCTAGGTTTCACCGCTGCCGGACTAGCCGAATTGGCCGCCTCCTCCATCCGCTCCTCTTTCGCTTCCAACGCTGACAAGCAACTTTGGTTACGCGAAGTATACGAATGGTGCGCCCCCAGCACTTAAAGCTATAAAGCAGCGAGGGAAACCGCGAGGATTACTAGTGTTCTGGGTTTAAGGTACGAGCGGGGGCTTGGCTCCCATGCCCGCCGCGGTCCCGTAAGGGAGCGCCGGGATTTGGGAGTCACAGAGTAGAGGGGCGTGCGAGAATCATTCGCACGCACCGGAGCGTCCCCCGCGACACCTTAAACCCAGAACACCCAACCGGAAAACCAGCGCTATAACCCCACCGTAAAACCAGTGTCCTCAAACCACGTTTTAACTGCGCAGGGTGTTCGTATCGGGCATGTCCATGAAGCGGGTGTAGTGGCGCTGGAAGCTGACGGCGACCGTTCCGGTGGGGCCGTTGCGGTGTTTGGCTACGATTAGGTCGGCTTCACCTTGGCGGTCGGATTGAGTTTTATCACTGGCTTCGCCAGCGTCGGCGGCAGCTTTGGTTTTGGTGCGGTGCAGTTCGGGGCGGTGGATGAGGATAACCATGTCGGCGTCCTGCTCCAGAGAGCCGGATTCGCGCAGGTCGGCTATGTCGGGTTTGCCGTCTTGGCGGGTTTCGGCGTTACGGTTCAACTGGCTCAACGCCACCACTGGAATGCTTAACTCTTTCGCAAGCAGTTTCGCCTGCCTAGAGAACTCGCTCACCTCCACTTGACGGCTTTCAACTTTGGTGCGCCCATTCGAAGTCATCAACTGCAAATAGTCTATGACTAGGAGTTTGAGGTCGTGGCGTTGTTTCAACCGCCGAGCTTTGGCGCGTATTTCATTCATGCTGAGGTTGGGGGAATCGTCGATGAACAGCGGCGCGTTGTTGATGGCATCGGCGCGGTCACTGATACGTCGGAAGTCAACATCGCTTAATGACCCGGCCATAATCGCTTCCAGACGCACCGAAGATTCGGCGGCCAACAAGCGCATGATGATTTCGTTGCGCGCCATCTCCAAAGAGAATACGGCGGCGGTCATGTTGTTGTGGATGGCCGCGGAACGGGCAAAATCGAGCGCCAGTGTAGATTTACCTAAACCTGGGCGGGCGGCGACAAGCACCAACTGCCCGGGATGCAGCCCGTGGGTGAGGTCATCCAACCGTTTGAAACCAGTGGGCACCCCGGAAACCCCACCGTTGAAGTTCATCCGGCGGCCAATTTCATCAAAGGCATCCGGGATTAACTGTGCCAGCACCTGATATTCTTCGGTGTTTTTGCCTTTAGATACGCTGTACATCTCGGACTGCGCCAAGTCAACGATGTCGCGCGCCTCCCCGCGGCCCTCATAACCCAACTGGGCAATTTTGACGGCCTTTTCAATCATGCGCCGCAGCACCGCTTTATCGCGCACAATCTCGGCGTAGTGCACGGCGTTGGCCGCAATCGGCACCCCAGCCGCCAAATCGAACAGATACACCGGCCCCCCCGCTTTGGCGAGCGTGCCCCGTTTCTCCAGTTCGGCGGCGATAGTGATGGGGTCAACGGGCTCTCCCGAGGCGAACATGTCTCGCGCGGCTTCAAACACTCGTATGTGGCGCGGTTGGTAGAAATCCTCCGCATCCACAACCTCTTGCACTTCGGCAAGTGCCGCTGCACTAGTAAGAATGGAACCTAGTACGCTCTGTTCCGCCAAAGGGTCGTTCGGGGGCACCCGGTCATTAGCGGACTCGAAATCAAGTCCCTCTTGATACTCATCAATCATGCGGTGCTCCCGAATATGTTGTTCAGCCAAGGCTTTTGCCGTCATATCAACTAGTAAAGCAGAGCCGACTGACAGTTTTTGTTCACCTAAATTAGCACGGTATTGACCCGCCAAAAACCGAGTTATCCACAGGGGCGGTGGATAACTCGGTGCCCTCGGTGGACAGGTGGTGGATGGCGGGCGTCAACCTGTGGTTAACCTGGGTACGACACGCGCACTTTTGCCCCTCAAACCCACTTTCACTAGGCATTTTACTATCGGGAGCCGTTGGGGGATACGAGTTTTTACCAATTTTTGCGCTACAGCGCGCGTCTGATTACAATCCGGATTATTCGACGCGGACAACGGGTTTTGCACCTCGGCTGTGGATAAATGAAAAAGTTGCTAGCGCCACAAAAAATATTGACACCACAACTTTATGCCATTAAATATTACTATTTTCTTAACCAACGGTGATAGGGCTTGCGAGACGGCGTTTGATTGCCGTTGGTGCCCTATACGGCGTGAGATAAACCTGTGTTTTGCTGTGCGTCGCGTGGACAGCAGCAAAACGCCAACCAGCATCTGGAACAATATGAGTCCAGATGTTGCTATAACAGATGTATCCAAACGCTGCCCACAAAACGGCGCTCCGCCCGAACAGCGCGTCCAACGAGGAGGCTTAATATGATTACCGAATACGCCATCACCGGCATGACCTGTGAGCACTGTGTGGCGCACGTCAAAGAGGAAGTCTTAGCCATCCCCGAGGTTACCGCAGTGGCTTTGACGCTGGCTGATGCGCGTCTCAGCGTCACCTCAACCGCCCCCATCGCGCTACAGACCATCGTGGATGCGGTTGCCGAGGCGGGCGATTACCAAGTGTCGCTGTTATGAACACCGAAACATTATGAGTACACAAACAGCGGTTAGCGCCGAAACTAGCGCGCCGCGCCCCGTCGAACTGGCCATCACCGGGATGACCTGCGCCGCGTGCGCTATCCGTATTGAAAAGAAACTCTCGAAAGTGCCGGGGGTGTTGGCGAGCGTAAACTTCGCCACCGAAAAGGCGCACGTCATCGCCCCCGCAGAAGTCAGCGTATCTGACCTTATCAAAGTGGTATCCAACGCGGGATACGGCGCTGCGCTCCCCGACCCGGACGCAGTTCCGATAGATGAAGCCGCCCTGATACGCACCCGCATGGTGGTCGCCATCACGCTGTCGGCTCCGGTGGTGGTGTTGTCGATGGTGCCAGCGTTGCAGTTCCCGGCTTGGCAGTGGGTGTGTTTGGCGCTCACGCTGCCGGTGTACGCATGGTGCGGCTGGCGCTTCCACCGCGCCACCCTGCTCAACCTGCGGCATCGCACCGTCACCATGGACACCCTAGTCACACTGGGAACCACCGCCGCGCTGGTGTGGAGCCTATACGCGCTGGTGTTCGGCATGGCGGGGATGATTGGCTACCGCCACGCATGGACGTTGTCGCTGTCGCGTGGGCACGCGGACAACGCCATCTATTTAGAAGCCATCGTCGGCATCCTCACGTTTCTGCTAGTCGGGCGCTACATTGAGGCGCGCTCCAAGCGGCAAGCGGGGGCGGCGGTCGCGGCGCTGCTCAACCTAGGGGTGAAATACGCCACCCTGCTGGTGGGCGGCACCGAACGGCTGGTGGCCACCGCCGACCTCAAGGTAGGCGACGAGTTTGTGGTGCGCCCGGGAGAGCGTATCGCCACCGATGGGGTGGTGGTGGCAGGCCAGAGCGCCGTAGACAACTCCCTAATCACCGGCGAATCGCTGCCCGTGGATGTCGGCAGCGGCGACACAGTGGTGGGGGCGGCGGTGAACACCACCGGGCGTTTAGTGGTACGCGCTACCGCTGTCGGTGCCGACACCCAGTTGGCGACCATCGCCCGGATGGTGGAGCAGGCGCAGAACGGCAAGTCGCAGATACAACGGCTCGCTGACCGTATCGCCGGGGTGTTCGTGCCTGTCGTAAGCGTGATTGCTTTAGGCACCCTAGGGGTGTGGTTGGCGCTGGGCGAATCCGCTGCGTTCGCGGTCTCTGCCGCTGTCGCCGTATTAATCATCGCCTGCCCCTGCGCGCTGGGGTTGGCCACGCCGACCGCACTGTTGGTGGGCACGGGGCGCGGCGCACAGTTGGGCATCATCATCGCCGGGGCAGCAGCGTTAGAGGCCGCCAAACGTATCGACGCGGTGGTGCTGGACAAAACTGGCACTGTGACCGCTGGCGAGATGAGCGTATCCGAATGGCATTTGACTAGCGGTGTTACGGTATCTGAGCTGAAAAAATACGCCGGAGCCGCCGAGTCCGCTTCCGAACACCCCATCGCTAAAGCGATTGTGCGGTGGGCAGGCGCGGAGGTCGGGACAGTCACCGAGTTTGATGCCGTGCCCGGTTTAGGGATACGAGCAACAGTTGACGGCGTGCCGGTTTTGGTGGGGCGTGACGAGTGGGTGCGCAGCAACAACTTGGCACTAGACGCGGTTCCTGCTCCTAGTCAGATGCCTGTAACCGGCACCACCGTAAGCGTCGCTTGGGATAACCGGGTACGTGGCCAAATCACAGTATCCGATACGATACGCGACACCTCCCCGCGCGCCATCGCGGAGTTGAACCGGCTGGGGTTGCACCCGGTGCTGCTCACCGGCGACAACGAGCAGGTGGCGCACGCCGTCGCCGCACAGTTGGGCATTGACGAGGTTATCGCCGGGGTTTTGCCGGGTGACAAGGTGGCTGTGGTGCAACGGCTGCAAGCTGAGGGGCGCCGGGTTGCGATGGTGGGCGACGGGGTGAACGATGCTGCGGCGCTAGCCCAAGCCGATTTGGGCATCGCTATGGGCACCGGCACGGATGCGGCGCGAGCCGCCGCTGACATTACGTTGATGCGCTCCGACCTGTTAGCGGCGCTGGATGCGATTCGGCTCTCTAGGCGCACGTTCGCCACCATCAAAGTCAATCTGTTCTGGGCGTTCGCGTATAACGTAATCGCTATCCCTGTAGCCGCCCTAGGTTTGTTGAACCCCATGGTGGCCGGTGCCGCGATGGCTTTCAGTTCGGTGTTTGTCGTCACCAATTCGCTGCGGCTGCGCGGTTTCCAACCCACCTGACCGGGAACCCACCTGAACGCGAATCGAAAAGTGTCGCCCATGCCGACTAGCATTATCGGGTGATTAAAGAGGCAATACTTCAGGCCACCTCGCGGCAGAATCTCGACTTTGCCACTGCGGCAGCGGTGATGGACGAGATTATGGGGGGTGAAGCGAGCCAAATCCAGATGGCTGCGTATCTCACCGCGATGAGCGTCAAGGGTGAAACTATTGAAGAAATCAGCGGTTCGGCGGCGGGGATGCGTAAACACTGCATCCGGCTGCTGCACGAGGACGAGGTGCTGGAGATTGTGGGTACGGGGGGCGACCAAGCCAACTCTTTCAACATCTCCACCACTTCGGCGCTGGTCATCTCGGCGGCGGGGATTCCGGTCGCCAAGCATGGCAACCGTGCTGCGTCGTCGCGTTCCGGGGCGGCAGATGTGTTGGAGGCGCTGGGGGTGGACATCACCGTGCCGCCGGAGAAAAGTTTAGAGATTCTGAAAACCATCAACCTGTGTTTCCTGTTCGCGCAGAACTACCACATCGCTATGCGTTACGTGGCTCCGGTGCGCAAAGAGTTGGGGATTCGTACCATCTTCAACGTGTTGGGGCCGTTGGTGAACCCCGCCGGTGCCACCATGGAGTTGCTGGGTGTCTACTCGCCTGACTTGGTGGAACCGCTGGGTAAAGTGCTGCACAATCTGGGTGTAAAGCGGGCGATGGTGGTGTATGGGCAGGATGGTTTAGATGAACTTTCCTTGTCAAGTGCCACTTCTGTGTGTGAGCTGCAGAGCGGCAAGCTCTCTACGTATGAAATCGTCCCGGAACAGTTCGGGTTCAACCGCTGCGCTAAAGCGGAGTTGGTGGGCGGCACTCCTGCCGAAAACGCTGCTATCACCCGCAGCATCTTAAACGGTGAGCACGGCCCGAAACGTGACGCGGTGCTGTTGAACTCCGGTGCCGCCATCTACATCGCCGGGCGCGCCCCCAGCATCGAAGCCGGTATCGAAATCGCCACTGAGATGCTGGACTCCGGTGCCGCGCTAACGCAACTACAGCGCTTCGTCGAAATGTCCAACAAATAAGCGTAAGTGGTGTGATGCCTAGATGATTCTGGATGAAATCGTAACCGCCACCCGAGCCCGGGTGCGCTCCGAGCGTGCCCAACTGCCGCTGGAACACCTCCAGCGCGCTGCCGCTGCCCCCACTGCAGACTTTGCGGCGGCGTTGCGGGCACCGGGCATCAGTTTCATCTGCGAGGTGAAGAAAGCATCCCCGTCCAAGGGGGTAATCGCGGCTGACTTCCCGTATTTGGACATCGCCCGCGACTACGAAGCGGCGGGCGCTGCCGCCATCTCAGTGTTGACCGAGCCGACATTTTTTCAAGGCTCAAACGATTATCTACGCGACATTTCTGGCAGCGTGGGGTTGCCTTGCTTGCGTAAAGACTTCATCATCGACGAATACCAGATTTATCAGGCGCGCCAACTGGGGGCTAGCGCGGTGCTGCTCATCGTAGCAATCTTGCATGATTGCCAACTCTCGGACTATTTGGCGTTGACACACCGGTTAGGGATGGCGGCGTTGGTGGAGGTTCACGACGAGAGTGAACTGCTGCGTGCGCTGGCTGCTGGCGCTCGTATCATCGGCGTAAACAATCGGGATTTGACCACATTCACCTGCGACCTAGCGGTGACGGAACGGCTAGCCCCGCTGGTGCCAGCCGACGTGCTGCTGGTGGCCGAATCCGGAATCACTACGGCGGCAGATGTGGCGCGGATGGCCGCTGCCGGTGCCGATGCGGTGCTGGTGGGGGAAACTTTGATGCGCAGCGCTGACAAAACGGCGGCGCTGGCTGAGTTGCGCGGGCAGTTGCCGGTGGCTGGCATCACGCGAAGCGCCGCACCTATGTTGAAGATATGCGGATTGCGGCGCGCTGCTGACGTGGCCTACGTCAATGAAGCGTATGCGCGCTACGGCACCCCTGAGTATGCCGGGTTTGTGTTCGCGCCGTCCAAACGCCAGATTAGCCCTGAAACGGCTGCTGGATTGCGCAGTGACTTGGATAAACGCATTAAAGCGGTGGGGGTGTTTGTAGATCAACCGTTGGAGCTGATTCAACAGTTGGTGTCGGCTGGCACTATCGAGTTGGTTCAGTTGCACGGCGGCGAGAATCAGACGTATCTGGACGCGCTGCGGGTACTGCTGGGAGATGTTCCGGTGATTAAAGCGGTGCGCATGAATGAGCCGGGGGCGTTGGAGGCCGCTTTGGCCACGTCCGCTGAATATCTGCTGTTGGATTCCGGCGCTGGCAGTGGTGAAACATTCGATTGGGCGGCGGTGTCGGCTATCGACCGACCGTTCTTTTTAGCTGGCGGTATAAACATTGATAACATCAATGCTGCTTTGACTACGCTAAACCCGTATGCTATCGACGTATCGAGTGGCGCAGAAACCGATGGGGTGAAAGACGCTGCAAAGATTGCCGTGTTGGCTCAAGCGGTGAGAGGGGAGTTAGCGTGAATACGGGGCGTTACGGCGAGTTCGGGGGGCAGTACCTCCCGGAGACGCTGATGAACGAGATACAGGCGCTGGAGGTGGCGTATCTGAAACACCGTACTGACCCGACTTTCATAGCTGAACTGGATGCGCTGCTGCACGATTACGCTGGGCGTCCCTCCCGGCTGTATCACGCGGCGCGGATGACCGCCGATTTGGGCGGGCCGGAGATTTGGTTGAAGCGCGAGGACTTAAACCACACCGGTAGTCACAAAATCAACAATGTGTTGGGGCAGTGTTTGTTGGCTAAACGTATGGGGAAAACCCGGGTGATTGCGGAGACCGGCGCGGGGCAGCACGGCGTGGCTACCGCCACTGCGGCGGCGCTGTTGGGGTTGGAGTGCGAGATTTTCATGGGGCTGGAGGACACTAAACGGCAGGCGCTCAATGTTTACCGTATGGAGTTGTTGGGTGCGGTGGTGCACCCGGTGACGTCGGGCACTCAGACCCTCAAGGATGCCGTGAATGACGCGATGCGCGA
>JAITED010000031.1 GCA_031282235.1 Propionibacteriaceae bacterium
ATACGTGCCTGAGGATAGGCAGCGCGATGGCATGATTTTGGGGCTCACCATCGCAGAGAATCTGGCGCTGGATCAGATAGATAACTACGCCACTTTTGGGCGGTTGGATTTGGCCGCACTGGAGCGTAACGCGATGAGCTTAGCGGAGGAGTTCGACATTCGTACCCCGTCGGTAAACCTGCCGGTGTCCAGCCTCTCCGGCGGCAACCAACAGAAGATGGTGCTGGCGCGCGAACTCAGCCGTCCACTACAGGTGATGGTGGCCAGTCAGCCCACCCGCGGTGTGGACGTGGGCGCTATCGAGTTTCTGCACAAACGTATCGTCGCGGAACGCGATAAGGGCACTGCGGTGCTCATCATCTCCACCGAGTTAGATGAGGTGGAGAATCTGGCTGACCGCATCGCGGTGATGTATCGCGGGCGTATCGTGGGGGTGGTGCCGCAGGATACGCCGCGGGACGTAATCGGTTTAATGATGGCCGGTATGGGCTACGCAGAAGCGTGCGCAAGTTGCGGCGTCGCAGTTGACAAGGAGGTCACCGCATGAGCGAGGAGTTGGTCGGGGCAGCCGTAGATACGCCTAAAGAAGAAGCACTGTTGGCGTGCGAGGACGGGTTTACGCTCGATACGGAAAACCAGCCCGATACGCCCGATATGCCCGATACGCCCGATACGTCGGGCACCGGGGATGAGGGCGGTAAAGAGACGTTCCTACAGGCGTTTAAGCGCAATTATCTAGGGGGAACGTTCCTCTCAGACATGGTGACTCTGGTGTTGGCTTTCGTATGGGCGTTCATCTTGGGGGCCATCCTGATGGTGTTGGCCAGCCCCGAAATCATGGCTAAAGCTAAATACTTCTTCGCCAACCCGTCCGATTTTCTGGACGATGCTTGGGAGAAGATTGCCACCACCTATCGGGCTTTGGGTGTCGGAGCGTTCGGTTCCGTAAGCGCTTTGGGGGTCACCACCGCGCAGGCAGCGCCGCTGATTGCCGCTGGCTTGGGCGTGGCGCTCTGCTTCCGGGTGGGATTGTTCAACATCGGCGGTCAAGGCCAAGCTATCTGGGGTTGTACGTTCGCCGCTTGGGTGGGTTTCGGGCTGCACCTGCCCGCCGCTATCCACGTGCCGCTAGCGCTGCTGGCCGGGGTGGCCGGGGGCGCGGCTTGGGGCGGTCTCGCCGGTTTCCTGCGCGCTAAGTTCGGTGCCAACGAGGTCATCGTCACCATCATGTTGAACTACGTCGCGTCCAGCTTGTTGACGTATTTACTGTTGCATCAGTTGGGGCGCCCGGGGCGCACCGACCCCATCTCGCCGGTGGTTGATGACTCTGCGATGCTGCCGTATATCCCCGGCACGCGGTTCCATCTGGGGTTCCTGCTGGTAATCGTCGCCGGTATCGCCGTCTGGTGGCTGCTGGATCACACCAAACTCGGGTTTGCGATTCGCGCGGTGGGCGGTAATCCACACGCGGCGGCGGCAGCGGGTATGAGTATGCCGTTCACGCTCACCATGGCGATGGTCATCGGTGGCGCGCTCTGCGGTTTGGCTGGTGCCCAATTGACCCTCAGCCCTAACGCACTGGGGCGGCCGGACGCTTTGACGCCGCTACTGGTGGGCACTATCGGGTTTGATGCCATCACGGTAGCGCTGCTGGGGCGCTCTAAGCCGCTGGGTACGGTGTTGGCCGGGTTGCTGTTCGGCGCGCTGAAAGCTGGGGCCCTCAGGATGCAGGGTGAGGCGCAGACCCCCGGCGAGTTGGCCAGCGTAATTCAGGCATTTATCGTGATGTTCGTGGCGGCTCCGGCGCTGGTGCGTACCATAACTCCGTTCCTCTCCGCGAGACGAAAACCAAAAAAGAAAGCCGCAGTCGTGGGAGAAACTACCCCCGTATCGGTTGTTGCGGAGGTGAGTGCAGCATGAGCCCGCGTATTGATGGCAAACTGCCCAAAACGACGCCCGATGCTCCGGTTCCGAGCGTTGATACGACCAAAGCGCAGCTTCCGGTAAGCGCCACTTTGGAGCACACCGAATCCGCCGAGGACAAGTCGCACCGCATCTCAGTGGCGGTGCTGCTCGCCATAATGGGAGCGCTGCTGCTGTTCATGGCCACCAAAGCCAGCGGCACAGCGGTGTTCGCGTTATCGAACGCCCTTGACAGCGTGCAACTGCCCAAAATTGAGGTGCCCGCCGTCCCCTGCGTAATCATCGGCGCTTTGCTATGCCTCGGCAGCGCAGCGGGGCTGTTCCTAAAAGCCCCACCCAAAGTGCGCACCGCGCTGAACATCGCCGCCGGGCTGGGGTTCGTGGCCGGATTCTTGGCTTGGGCTGCGGGTGGACGCACATTTGACTTCCTAGTCACCAACCAATTCAACGGCACGCTGGCATACGCTACCCCGCTCATCTTTGGCGCGTTGGGTGGCCTGTTGGGCGAGCGCGCCGGGGTGGTAAACGTCGCTATTGAGGCGCAGTTCCTCTCCGGGGCGTTCGCGGCTGCCCTAGTGGGCACCATGACGAAATCGCTGCTGTGGGGCATGGTCGCCGGAGCAGTGGTCGGGGTTGCGATGGGCGCGCTGCTAGCGCTGTTCTCAGTGAAATACCTAGTGGACCAGGTGGTGATGGGTGTGGTGCTCAACTCGTTTGCCACTGGGCTCACGGGGTATCTCTACTCGCAGTTCATCACCACGGCTCGGGAACAGTACAACGACACCCCTCTGTTCCAAGCGGTGCGCGTGCCGGTGTTGGCCGACATTCCGTTCATCGGCCCGATTCTGTTCCAACAGAAGCCGATGGCGTATATGGCGTTTGCGTCGGTAGTGCTGGTGTGGTTCCTGCTGTTCCGTACCAAGTGGGGGCTTAGGGTACGCGCCGTGGGCGAGCATCCCGAGGCCGCAGAGACCGTAGGTATCAACGTCCGCGCGGTGCGCTGGCAAGCGGTGCTGTTGGGCGGCGTATTCGCCGGTATCGGCGGCACCTACTTCGTGCTTTCGGTCTCCGGGCAGTTCATCAAGTCCATCTCGTCCGGCATGGGGTTCATCGCCATCGCCGCGTTCATCATGGGTCGCTGGCGTCCCGGATTGGCGGCGCTGATGTGCGTATTCTTCGGCTTCGTCACCCAGCTCTCCACCCAAGTGCAGAACCTACAAACCGGTCTGGATTCCCGCTTCTTAGTGATTCTGCCCTACGTAGCCACCATCGTCGCAGTCGCCGGTCTGGTGGGTCGGGTTCGAGCCCCCAAAGCCGACGGTACGAACTACGACAAGTAGCGTGTGTGGGGCGTTCCCCGACGTTGCTATTTGACGCTGGTGTGTGCTGACTGGTTGGGGCGCTGCTTGGACAGTGGGTCGGCGGGCTGGAACATAAGGCGTCGCGGGGACGCTCCCGGGCGTGCGAGAAATTATCGCACACCCTCCCGCTCGATGACTCCCCAATCCCGGCGCTCCCTACGGGACCGCTGCGGGCATGGTTAGCCAACGCCCCGCTCGTGCCTTATGTTCCAGCCCACCTTGCTTGTTATTCGCGCTATCCCTTTGCAGTGGTAGGCCAAAACATATTCGCACCGTCCAGTGGGTAAAACTTGCTTGTTATTCGCGCTATCCCTTTGTAGTGGTAGGGCACTCCTGTAGTGGTAGCGGCTCCCCAATAACCCACCTAACAGCGTCTCAAAACAACTGAACCCAGCAGTACTTACTTATAAAAAAACTAAAGCGCGGGAATCCCGGAGAACTCCCGCGCTTTAAGTTTTGCTAGTTATGAACTAGCGGAGGTTTTATCAACGGGTGGCTTTGATGGTGCCGCCGATGATGCCCGCCTTGATCGTATCCAGTTCGGCTTTGGTGTCAGCCGGAATTACGGAGTCGAAATCATGGAAGGGGGAGAGGACAACGCCGTCGTTGGCGAGCGTGCCAACGTAGGGCTTGTTATCCCACTTGTTCTCGTAGGCAGCCTTGATGGCTTCGTACACGCCCTTATCAACGGCCTTCTCTACGGAGGTCAGCAACACGGAGCCGTACTGCGGCGAGGAAACGTAGCCGTCGGTGTCAACCCAGATGCCCAGCACCTTGCCGTTGGATTCCTGAGCGACCTGCAGTGCGCCAGTGCCAGCGTTGCCAGCAACCGGGAACAGGACGTCCGCGCCTTGGTCAACCTGAGTCTGAGCAAGGGTCTTGCCGAGGTTCGCTTCGGTGAAGGAGTTGACTTCGGCGTAGGTGCCAGCAGCGGCATCCCAACCGATAACCTCAACGTTGGTGCCTTTCTGGGCGTTGTAGTACTCAACACCGAGCACGTAGCCATCCATGAAGATGGTGACGGACGGGTAGTTGATGCCGCCGTAGGTGGCAACCTTACCGGTCTTGCTCATGGAAGCGGCCAGATAGCCCGCCAAGAAACCATTTTCGTTGGTCTGGAAGGTTAGACCCTTAACGTTGGCGAGCGTGCCGTCGCCGGCGGCGTCGTCAACGACTGCGAAGTAAACATTGGGGTTAGCTTTGGCGGCTTCCTGAATTGCATCAGAGAGCGCGAAACCTACACCGACGACGATGTTGCAGCCGACATCAACCATCGACTGTACGTTGGAGCCGTAATCAGACTCGGCGACCGACTGTACTTTGGCTTCTTCGATGCCAAACTCTTTGACCGCCTGCTGTACGCCAGCGTATGAGGTTTGGTTGAACGACTTGTCGTCGAAACCGCCCATGTCGGACACGATGCAAGCTTTGAACTTCGGGGCGTCCGTGGTGGTGGTTGTGTTGCTCGGGCTGCTGCTCGGATCTTCGGCACAACCCGCGATGAGTAACGCGGATGCGCAGGCGAGCGCTACCGCAGCGAGTGGGGACTTCTTCACTGATTGCCTCCTAGGCAACTCAAATGGATTAATAATTACTGCCAGATGGCTTAATCCCAGCCTAACGCAAAATGACCTTTTGCCCCACAATCTGACGCATGTGAGTATTCTCAGGTACGCCAAACCCGCTGGAATATACGGTTTTAATCGCGGGATTAACCGCAGCAACTAAAAGCGGAGCGCTGTTTAACTAGCCTCGGGTTTGGGCGGCAGCGACGGCTTGAGCTTCCTCTGTGGTTGGGCCGGGAGGGGCTACGAACACCGTGGCGCGGTAGTACGCCAACTCGGCGATGGACTCCATGATGTCTGCCAACGCCCGGTGATTGCCGTGTTTGGAGGGGGCGGCGTAAAACACTTTGGGATACCAGCGTTTGGCAAGCTCTTTTATGCTGGAAACGTCGATGCTGCGGTAGTGCAGATAGCTTTCCAGCTCCGGCATGTAGCGCGCTAGGAACGTGCGGTCGGTGCCGATGGTGTTACCAGCGATGGGGGCTTTACCCGCAGTGGGCACCACCGATTTCACATACGCCAGCACCTGCTGTTCCGCTTCCCGCAACGTGACTTGGGAGGCGCGTACCTCATCCAACAGGCCAGAGTTGGTGTGCATATCGCGTACAAAATCGCCCATGGAATCCAGTGTTTCCTCCGGAGCAGAGATTACGATGTCGATGCCCTCCCCCAGCGGGTTCAAGTTGCCGTCGGTGACCTGCACCGCCACTTCTATCAGGGCGTCGTGCGCCACATCCAAGCCGGTCATCTCGCAGTCAATCCACACCAGTGCGTCTATCACCCCACCACCTTAAACCCTAACGTGCCAACTTTGTCACCTCACGCACGAGATAGCGCTCAGTTGCTCCCCCTATGCCCCCTTATCCTCCACCTTGTTCCCTAACTTTTCTCTACCCCCCGGAGGGGATAGAAGCTCTGAAGCATGGCGCGAGATATGCGTATAGACATGAACTGTGCATGGGGATAAGGAGGGTAAGCAAGAAGGAACAAGAACGAAAGCGATAGTACGACTTAAGGTTGCGGCACAGAGGGCGGTAAGGCTCCGCGGTGCGGCATCTGGGTGACGAAACGTAAACCACCAGCTATGCCGATAACGCCCAACGCCAGCGCAGCTACTGATAGCGGGGCGAACAACGTAACCAGCGAGATTACCCCCGGCCCCAGAGCAGTCCCGATGTCTCCGAATACCCGCCAACCGGAGAGAAACTGCGCGCGTCCCACCGTGGGCGACAAATCGGCTCCCACGGTGACGAAGATGCCCGCCGACACTCCGTTGCTGATGCCCAACCACACTGCCACTGCGATGATGGGCAGCAAAGACCTAGCCAACGGCAACATCAGGAACCCAAGCGACATGGCGAACATGGTGGGCACCGTGACCCAGAACCGTCCCAAACGATCCATGATGAGCCCGCCGGGGAAGAACAGCGCTACGTCTGGGGCCATGGAGGCGGCGTATATCAGGTTGGTGGTGGACGTGGTGAAGCCGTGCTGGTCGCACCACAGCGGCAGAATCGTCTGGCGCGCCGCCCGTATGAGACTGAGCGTGAGCATCGCCAACCCTAGGCTGATGAATGCCCGGCGGTGCTGATAGAGGATACGCCACATCGACTGGCTGTGCTCCACTCCGTCAGCGCCGACTACCGTGGTGATGTTGGGAGGTAGGTCGGGCATGAACAGCGTAACCACAGCCGCTAGCAGGCTCATCACCGCCGCAAGCGCAAACGCATAGTTGATGTCGTATGCGGCTGTGATCGCCGCGCCCGCCAACGGCCCCAACACGTTGCCGATACGAAACACCCCACCCAAACTGCTCATGGCGCGAGCGCGATACCGCAGCGGAACCGCCACCGTGAGATACGTCTGCCGCGCGAGCGCGAAAACCGCACCCGAGCAGCCGTGTATGAACACCAGTACCGCAAACAGCCACAGTTCGCGTACCCAAAACGCCGCGCCCAGCACCACCGCATCCACCAGACAGGCGGCCAACAGGGAACGCCGCTCCCCGAATCGATCCGCAATCACCCCCGCCGGGAGGTCAGCCACCAACTGCCCCACCCCGGTGAGCGCGGACACAAACGCCGCAACCCCGAGCGCCGCCCCCAACTCTTTCGCCTGAATCGCAATCATGGGGATGGCCGCGCCGTACCCAAAGGACGCCAACAGGGTAGGCCCATACGCCGCAGTCAGAAACCGCGCCGTATTAGGTTGCTCCCAGATTCCCATCGTCTGTAATCTTCTCACTATTGGGAACTAGACTGCTATGCGGTACACAATATGACCCCCCATCCGGCGGATTGCTGCCGCAATCTGCCGGACTAAAGGCGAGTATCCCGTGTTCCCACCTAGGCCCCGTAGCTCAGTCGGATAGAGCATCAGACTTCTAATCTGCCGGTCGAGAGTTCGAATCTCTCCGGGGTCGCAAGGGTTTTAGCAGCCCAATCGCGGGTTGAAAGTGCGAAAGATTTATGAGGCCATCGCGCAGATGCGAGAGAGGAGCAAGTGATGAAAACCTATGCTGTGAACGTATATAGAGAAGATGGCTGGTGGATGGTCGCTATCCCCGAGATTGATGGCCTCACCCAAGCTCGCAGCCTGCGCGAAGCTGAACATATGGCGCGTGACTATATCGCGTCTGGTCTGATGTGCCCGCTGATTCATTTGACGTAGCGGTTACGGTTAGCAAAGTCGGGCAGCTAGTTGATGTATCCTACCTAGCCGCTAACATCACTCGCCGTCGCGCGCAAGTAGCAGAACTGGAACGCGAAACCTCAGCGCAAGCTGCCAAACTCGCCAAAACTCTCGCCGCCGAACATGTCACCGTGCGCGACATCGGCCAAGTGCTCGGAGTGTCCTACCAGCGCGCGCAACAACTAGTCGCTGCCTAAACGGCGCATACGGTCGAGAGTTCGAATCGCGCCGCTTTCCGTATTTATGTTGACAAAAGTTTTACCTTGTGGAATGCTTATTATATGCGGTTGAAAACTACGCAGGCCGCTAGACGGCATCACATTGGTGTTGCCCATGCGCAGTATGTCGTGGATCACTACACGCCAACCGCATGTAAAGCACCTGGTGGAGCCGACGCTTTGTGGTGGGTTGGCGACGACGAAACCGGGCGTGAGCTAGAGATCATGGTTGTACTAGCAACACAAGACCTCGGCCTTATCATCCATTTGATGCCCACAGCTTTAAGGAGGGGGAGATCACATGAGTGACAAATATGTGTTTGACGGCGCTATTGATCTGGATGCCGAGATGGTGCTACTGCCCGATGGGCGTCGCTACACCGAAGCCGACGCTTGGGCAGACTCGCTCGCAGTTACGCAGCATCCTCCGGTCATCGGACGCCCGTCACTCAGCAGAGGTGTTTCCCCGCTAATAAGTTTTCGCGCCCCGAGTGCGTATAAAGAACGCCTAGCCGCTGCTGCCGCCAAATCAGGGCGCTCACAAGCAGACATTGCGCGCGAAGCATTCGGGCGAGGTTTGGATCTCGTCGCTGCTTAACTAAGCGATACGGCACCAGTGGTGCGAGCGATGTAGGGCTAGCTGGATTGAATCGAGCTATACGAGCAAAAGCCAGCTATCGGGGCAGGGTCAAGAACTGGGAAGCCACAGCGCATAAACTCACTTCTTGAACAGTGTTAGGGAAAACGCTTTAACAGTGTTAAGGTGGGGGGCATGAGTACGAATACGGTGACTGCTGTTGCTCCTGTCCATCGGCTTAGTGCGCGCGATATCGCTTTGGCGGCGGTGTTTGCGGGGGTTACGGCCGCGTTAGGGTTTATCCCGGCGATACCTATACCGCTCTCCCCGGTTCCGATTACCGCACAGACGCTCGGGGTGATGATTGCGGGCGCGGTGCTGGGGTGGAAGTTGGGGTTCCTGTCGCAACTGCTGTTTCAGGCGCTGGTGTTGATTGGGTTGCCACTGCTCTCCGGGGGGCGCGGCGGGCTCGCGGTGCTCTCTGGAGCCACGGTCGGGTTCTTCCTCGCGTTCTCGCTAGCCGCGCTGCTCATCGGCTGGGCAACGCAGCGGTTCAACAAGGAGCCGTATGCCTGGTGGAAGGGCATCATCATCCACGTGATTTTCGGGATGTTTTTTGTGGACATCATCGGCATCGCGGGCATGATGGTAATCGCCAAACTGAGCCTTGGCAAGGCCATTGTCGCTGGCGTGGTGCCGTATCTCGTCGGTGATACACTGAAAGCCGCCATCGCCGCCCTCATCGCCGCCGGTGTACACAAAGCCTACCCTGGACTGTTGAAATAGAGTTGAAAATACGCCTGTGACCCCACTCAAAGAAGCCGCTTTAGAAACCCCTGGTCAGCCAGTACATATCCGCGTCGCGCACGTCAGCCATGTGTTCGATGCGGATACGCCCCGCGCCCACCAAGTGCTCACCGATATCAACCTCGATTTCGCGCAGCGCCGTATCGGAATCATCGGCCACAACGGCTCCGGTAAATCTACGCTGATACGGATGCTGGACGGTCTCATCAAACCCAGCAGCGGTCAAATCAGCGTCGCAGGCCACGATACGGTGACGGCGGCCAAAGAGGTACGGCGCAACACCGGGTTCATCTTCACCGACCCCGACCACCAAATCATCATGCCTACAGTGCGCGAGGACGTGGCGTTCTCGCTGCGCCGCTCCGGGCTGGCTAAACCTGCGTTGGCGGCAAAAGTGGAGGTGGCGCTGGAGCAGTTCCAACTCACCGAGTTGGCCGACAAACCCGCGCACTTGCTCTCCGGGGGGCAGAAACAGTTGCTGGCGTTAGCGGCGGTGCTCATCACCGAACCAACATTGCTGCTAGCGGATGAGCCGACCACACTGCTAGACATCCGCAACACTAGGCTCTTTGCATCCCTCATCGCTGACCTGCCCCAGACCATAGTGATGGCCACCCACCACTTGGGGCTGCTAACCAATTTTGACCGGGTGGTGGTGTTCGATGAGGGGCAAGTGGTAGCGGACGGCACCCCCGCTGAAGCCATCTCTTTCTACGAGCGCTTGATGGATAACACCATTTTGACTTCGGGTTTCCGAAAGTGAGCCCCGTATGAACCAGTTGGGTCTCTACCTCCCCGGCGACTCGTGGTTGCACCGCGCCCCCGCCGCTTTTAAGTTGTCTGCCATGGTGCTGATTGCTATCGCAACCGTGGTATTACGGCGCTGGATGCCGCTCTCACTAGCCCTTTTAGTCGCAGTCGCGCTAACGTATCCCTCGGCTGGGATAAGCCTCAAAACCCTGTTTCGGCAGGTGCGCCCGGTGTTGGTGATGACGGCGTTCATCGCCGCACTGCACCTGCTCACCCGAGATTGGCATTTGGCGGTCGTGGTGCCCGCCGCCATCTTTACGCTGGTGCTGCTGGCCGCGCTGGTCACTCTCACCACCCGCACCACCGACCTAGTGGATGTGATAGTACGGCTCGCCCGCCCGCTCACTCGCTTCGGCGTGGAACCGGAACGGGTGGGGCTCACCCTGCTACTCGGCATCCGCTGCGTACCCCTAATCTCCGCGCTGGCGGGACAGGTACGCGAAGCCCAGTTGGCGCGTTCCGGCAGCTTCGACATAACCACGTTCGCCGTACCCCTCATCGTGGCCGCCATCCGGGAAGCCGACTCGCTGGGTGAAGCCCTCACCGCCCGCGGTTTCGACGATTGAGCAGTTCACATACGCAGTTCACATACGCAGTTCACAGCCGGGAGGCGATGGCGTCACCTATCTCCCAAGTACGGCGTTTGGTCTGGCCGCGAGAGATGATGTCGGATTCACAAGCCGCTTGAATACGTCCGGCGGCCTCAGCGTAACCCAAATGGTCTAGCAGCAGCGCGACTGAGCCGATGGCGGCGGTGGGGTCAGCGATGCCCTGCCCGGCGATGTCGGGAGCCGAGCCGTGGATGGGCTCGAACATGGACGGATATTTGCGCTCCGGGTTGATGGAGCCGCTGGCAGCTAGTCCGATACCGCCGGTGACGGCGGCAGCCAAGTCGGTGATGATGTCGCCAAACAGGTTGTCAGTGACGATTACGTCAAAGCGCGCCGGGTTGGTGACGAATTGGATGGTGGTGGCGTCGATGTGCAGATAGTCGGTGGCCACGCTCGGAAACTCTGGTGCTATCTCGTCCACAATACGTTGCCACAGCGCACCAGCGTTGGTGAGCACGTTGTGTTTGTGTACCAACGTCAACTTGCCTTTACGTTTCGCAGCGCGCTGGAACCCGTCGCGCACCAGCCGCGCCACCGCCGGAGCCGTATTGACGCTCACCTCGGTGGCCACCTCAGTGTCAGTGCCTTTACGTAAAGTGCCGCCCACGCCGCAGTACAGCCCCTCGGTGCCCTCGCGTACCACCACAAAATCAATGTCCTTATCAGCCACCACTTCCGGGCTGAGCGGCGTCCACACTCCTGGGTACAACTTGGAGGGGCGCAGGTTGATGCCTTGGTCGAAACTGAACCTGATTTTTAGCAGCAGGCCGCGCTCCAGCAGCCCAGAGGGGATAGTTTTTGACCCCGGTGCGGCGCCCACCGCGCCCAAAATGATAGCGTCGGCGTGCGATAGCTCCTCCAGCACCGTATCCGGCAGCACTTCTCCGGTACGCTGCCAGCGCGCAGCGCCCAAATCGTATTCAACTATGTTGCAACTATCTCCACTTAAAGCAAGCGTTGCGTTCAGCACCTTGAGGGCTTCGGCGGTGACCTCTGGCCCGATACCGTCACCCGGGATTACAGCAATTTCCATACCCTGCACACTACCCATTCGTCTCGTTATTTGAGATGACATTTCGCAATTTGGTCACATTTTGGACGCATTGTGCGTAAATCTGCGGTCTCGGGGTACGCAGAACGGGCGCAGTTGACTATGCTGGTGCCTTATGACGCTCCGGTTTGCACCACCCACTAATCCCACGTTCACGCCCGATGCGCGAATCGCGGAGATTAACATTGACCCCGGTTTTGGGCAGTTCTTCTCCGACCACATGGCGCTGGCCGATTGGAACAGCGAAACCGGCTGGACGAACGACCGAATTACGGCGTATGGCTTGCTGCCGATGGAGCCCGCCGGAGCGGTGCTGCACTACGCACAAGAGGTTTTCGAGGGGTTGAAAGCGTACCGTCACGCCGATGGTTCGGTGTGGTTGTTCCGTCCGGATGCGAATGCGCGGCGACTCCAAGAATCCAGTCGTCGTATGGCGCTGCCAGTGTTGCCAGTGGACGATTTTCTCACTTCGGTGCATAACTTGGTGGCGTTGGATGAACGCTGGGTGCCGCACGCCGCCGAACAGTCGCTGTATATTCGCCCGTTCATCATCGCCAATGAGTCATTTTTGGGGGTGCGTTCGGCGCATGATGTCATCTACTGCTGCATCACTGGCCCTGTCGGCGCGTATTTCAAAGGCGGCGTGCAACCGGTGGACATTTGGGTGTCCCGCCAGTATTCGCGGGTGGCGAACGGCGGCACCGGGACGGCAAAATGCGGCGGCAACTACGCTTCGTCGTTGCTGGCACAGGAGGTCGCGTATGCCAACGGCTGCTCGCAGGTGTTGTTTACCGACAACGCGGAACACGAGTTCGTGGAGGAGTTGGGCGGCATGAACTTTCTGCTGCTCACCAAGGACGGTGAACTGGTCACGCCACCGCTGAACGGCAACATTCTGCCGGGCATCACCCGCGACTCACTGCTCAAACTGGCGCCGCTTCTGGGGTTGACCCCGGTGGAACGCCCCACCCGAATCGCTGACGTATACGACGGCATCACAGCAGGTGACATTGTGGAGTTGTTGGCTTGTGGCACTGCCGCCGTCATCACCCCAGTGGGCTCGCTGCGGGACTCCGAGACGAATACGGTGTATCGCCCACTACGCCCGGAAGCTCCGCAAGGTATTGCGCTACGCAACCTGCTGCTGGACATCCAGTACGGGCGGGTAGCTGACCCGTTCGGTTGGACGGAAAGAGTTGTCTGACATGGGTGTTGCGTTGCCAGAGCCGTTTTATCTGTTCGATACCACCCTGCGTGACGGCGCGCAGCAGGAGGGCATACAACTCTCCGTCGCGGACAAGTTGCGTATCGCTAAACTGCTTGACGAACTGGGGATGCACTTCATTGAGGGGGGCTGGCCGGGCGCTAACCCCGCCGACACCGAGTTTTTCGCCACTGCGGCGCGCGAGCTTACGCTGCGTCACGCGCAGTTGGTGGCGTTCGGGGCCACTCGGAAAGCGGGCGGGGAGGCCGCGAGTGACCAACTGGTGCGCGCCCTAGTGGATGCGGGCACGCAGTGGGTGTGTATCGTCGCCAAATCGCACGCCGGGCACGTCCGGGAGGCGCTAAAGACCTCTTTGGATGAGAATCTGGCGATGGTCGCGGACACGGTGACGTATCTACGCGCTCAGGGCAAGCAGGTAATTGTGGATGCGGAGCATTTTTTTGACGGCTTTCTGCTGGATTCGGAGTATGCGTTGCAGGTGATACGTACCGCTGCTGCAGCCGGGGCAGCGAACGTCACGCTGTGCGACACTAACGGCGGGATGTTGCCGTATCAAGTGAATGAAATCGTGAAAGCCGCTCTGACTAGCGGCGTAGCGCTCGGAATCCATTGTCACAACGACTCCGGGTGCGCGGTAGCCAACTCGCTCGCCGCCATCGATGCCGGGTGCGTATTGGTGCAGGGCACCATGAACGGCTACGGCGAACGCACTGGAAACCTAGACCTCACCACCGCCATCGCCAACTTGCAGCTAAAATACGGCTGGCCGCTGCTGGCGGCGGAACAGTTGGCGAACCTCACCCACACCGCTGCCGCTATCGCCGACATCGCCAACCAGCCGTATCAACCTCGACAGCCATACGTCGGAGCTTCGGCTTTCGCTCACAAGGCGGGGCTGCACGCCTCCGCGCTGCTGGTGGATGAGGATTTGTATCAGCACATCAAGCCGACGCTGGTGGGCAACGGGATGCGGATGCTCATCTCTGACATGGCCGGGCGCTCCAACGTACAGATTAAAGCTGCCCAGTTAGGTCTTGATTTGAACGACCGGCAGTTGGCATCCGACGTGGCCGACCTAGTAAAAGAGCGGGAAGCCGCCGGTTATTCGTATGAGGCTGCCGATGCCAGTTTTGAGTTGCTGGTACGCCAATTTCTGCGGGAACGTAATGTATCGCCCCAAGTGAACCCCCCATTTGAGGTGGTGAGTTGGCGGGTGTTCACCGAGGAGCGCGCCGGTCTTGACCTAGCCGCATCCTCCGAAGCCACCGTAAAACTCAAAGTGGAGGAACAGATACACAACTACGTCGGCGAGGGCAACGGCCCAGTAAACGCCCTAGGCATCGCCCTAGCCCGCGCCCTAACACCTGCGTTCCCGCAAGTAAAAGCCTATGAACTGACCGACTACCGCGTCCGCGTGCTAGACACCGACCACGGCACCGACGCCAGCGTCCGAGTCCTAATCGACACCTCCAACGGCTCCGGCGCCCGCTGGACAACCGTAGGCGTAGGCACAAACGTAATAGAAGCCTCCTGGGAAGCCCTCTCCGACTCCTACCTATACGGCCTCCTCAAAGGCTTTTAACCCCCGCTGCTGCCAGCCCCGATTCATTTAACCGGCTGGCGCATCAGGGTTAGTCGATACGCTCCCACACCATGGGGGCGGGGGCGGGGGCGGTATCGCCAATAGTGATGGCGTTTTGCAGGGCTGCTAGGGCACTGTCGAATAGTTCGGGGGTGTCG